>CAXYKR010000424.1:0-3514 GCA_964277815.1 uncultured Mucilaginibacter sp.
CTTTCCCTACACGACGCTCTTCCGATCTAAAAAGTAAGATGCTCGTGCTGGTGGGCCAGTTGCAGTGCGTAGTAGGGGTTGTCTATCTGCATTTCCTCGCCAATGGCATCTACCAGTTGCGGGGCAATCGCCTTAACGTCGATAGAGTCTTGCTGCAGCGCAAATTTATTGGCGTAAGAAATATTCTTTTTGAGTTCGTCAATACCCTCATTACGCCGGGCAGATATAGGTACAACCGGCACACCCAGTTTAGTAGCCAGACTATCTACATTGATGCTGATGCCGTCTTTTTTGGCAACATCCATCATGTTAAGCGCTACTACTACCGGTATTTTTAAATCGGCAACCTGCGTATAGAGTAACAGGTTACGTTTTAAGTTAGAAGCGTCCAGGATGACCACCACCAAATCAGGCGCCTGTTGGTTCCCTTTGTCGGCTAATACCGAAAAAACAATGGATTCGTCGCGGCTTTTAGGGTAGAGGCTGTATGTGCCCGGAAGGTCAATGATTTCGGCACGGCGGCCGTCAGGCAGGCTACAATATCCGGTTTTTTTATCAACCGTAACACCTGGAAAGTTTCCAACTTTTTGGTTAAGGCCGGTAAGTAGGTTAAAAAGGGTTGATTTACCGGTATTGGGGTTTCCTACAAGCGCAACTCTAATTTCTGCCTTCAATGCAATAAACTACTGTAAAATAATGGTCGAAGCTTCCTGCTTACGCAAGCTGAGCATATAGCCCGAAACGTTAATGGCAATTGGGTCGCCCAGGGGCGCTACCCGCTCAATAACAATTTCTTCGCCTGGCAAACAACCCATCTCCATTAGTTTTAAGGACATTTCCAGGTCGGTAAATTCCTTAATTACACCTTTTTTACCTACTTGTAATTGCGAAAGCTTCTTCATAAACCGAAAGCAAACATAGTGCTTATTTAAATCAAATCCAAATAAACGGTATGTTTGATTTCGGTAAAAAAATGCAGCTATTTCAGGATGATAATCCCGCCATTTGAACTGGCGTTTTGCGTACCTACCCGCGATAATTTATAAGTCAACCTTAGCGAAAAATATTGACCGATGGTGTTGGTTTCGGTACGTGTGGTTAGCCCGGTCGCAGATAACGACCGTTGCAGAGCTGCGTTTTGGTTAAGTAAATCAAAGCCGTTTAAACCTAATGTAAGATTTTGGCCTTTAAGCAGGTAATGCTCTATCCCGGCGCTTAGCAAGTATACCGAGGTATTGTTACTTACCGGTTTTCCGCGGTAAAGTGTTTGAGAAAGGTCGCCATATATACGCCAGTTTTTAAAGGGCTTTACACTGGCCGAGTAATAGTTGTTGATATTGAAATACTGGCGGTCGGCCGCGTGCTGATAAGAGTTACGCGCGTTGTTGTAAGAGGTGTACGTTCTTAACGACAGTTGGTAAACATCGCGGTCTATACTACCGCCCAAGCTTACACCGGGTGATAGGCGCAAGACGGCGTTTTTGTTATTGTCGATAAAGTTGATAGTGCGGTTCATGCTACCGTTAAAGCCTAAATTTAAACGCAGGCCTTTTATTTTAGTAGGCTTGCCAACGTTGCCACCTAAATACAAATTATAATTTCCATCAGCATTTACCGGGCGCGAGGTAATAACGCCACCCTGGTCGGTAAAGCTTTCAGTCGAAAACCCGTTCCAGTAGTAATTAAAATTGCCGTAAAAATTCAGGTAATTATTGCTCTTAGGGTCGTAGGTATTAAAGTTAATATTCGCTACGGCCGACCTTGACATACTTAGGTCAGGATTTCCCAGCCGTTTATAAGTAGTATTTGCGGTATTCAGAAAAGGCTGCAAGTCGGTTAAAGCCGGTAGGGTAGCATCGGCCCGTACGTATACGGAAAAGCTGGTGCCTGTTTTAGGGCGATAAGATATACTGGCGTTGGGTAAAAAAGCCCACTCATTGCGCTCAATGCTACTCATCATGGTATTCACATTACCGTTTAAACCCAGGTTTGATACTTTGGCATTCAGGTTAACGGTTAGCTTGTCGCCTGCTTTATTTAGCCCGACGGAAGAGGAATAATTGTAATTATTATTGTTATATAAACCACTGTACTGCGCAACATATAAATCGTAATTACCGGTTACCGGGTTATAGTAAAGCGTGTTCTGGTCTGTATTATCGTGCCGGTATTGTATGCTCTGGCTTAAGGTAAAATTAAGTTTGCGGGCTTTATTAATCTGGCGCACGTGCGACACCACTCCGTTAATAGCGTTGCTACCGGCAGATTGGTCGGTATATAGGTTACTCGTACTATCCTGGCGCAAGCCGCCGCTGTCATAGCGGGTGATGAGCGAATTGTTGGTGTATGTGTTGCTATACGGGCTAACACTTCCGGTAATAAAAACATTATAAGAGCCACGGCCATTAGATAAGCGGCGGCTAATACTCAGCTCGCCTGCAATTACCGGTGTGCGGGTGGTTTGGTCAAGGTTTTGGCTGCCTTGGTTTTGCGGGGTACTGGTGTAGTTGGTAGTATTATAGATAACGCTGTTTAAACCATTGCGATAGCCGTAAGAAATATTGGGACGTAGCCGCATGGTGGTCAAGCTGTCCATTTTATATTCCAAATTCATGTTGAGCCGGTAGCTGTTGTACTGGTTTTTACCTACGCTGCGTTGGTTGGTTAGCAGATTTTGAGCAGGATTTTCTAAGGCATCGGTTTGCAACAGGTTATTGGAAGATACTACCGATACCAGGCTGGCGTTAAACTTAACCTGGTCTTTACTGCCCCACAAATCTGAATAATTTAAGCCGCCGGTGTGGTTGGTAATTAATCCGCCAGTAACGCCCGAAAATATACCGTTTACATTGGCTCTACCGCTACTGCCAATATTGATGGTGGTGTTACCATCGGCCGACCGAAAGGCATCAAACGTGTTACCACCGGTAAAGGCATTCAGGTCTTCCATCGAAAATCCTGATTCGTTAACATTATTGCTTAAAAACAAGGCTGAAAACTGTTTCTGCTTGTCGAAACGGTTGATATTGAACTGGCCTAAAAACCTGTCAGAATTACCGCCGGTAGCGGTAGCATTGCCAAACCAGCCTTTCTTTTTATCCTCTTTAAGGGTAAGGTTCAGCACTTTTTCGCGCTGCCCGTCATCGATACCCGTGTTTTTGGTTTTTTCGGTTTTGTCGTCAATCAGCTGCACTTTCGCTATGGCATCGGCAGGCAGGTTTTTAGTAGCAGCTTTGGGGTCGTTGCCAAAAAACTCTTTACCGTCTACATACACCTTACTGATTTGCTGGCCCTGGGCGGTTACCTTACCATCTTTATCTACTTCTACGCCGGGAAGCTTTTTGAGTAACTGCTCTACATTATCGTTAGGCTGAGTTTTAAAAGAACCTGCATTAAACTCAACCGTATCTTTCTTCACCTTAACCGCCGCTTGCTGACCTTCTACCTTTACGGCATTGAGTGATTTAACTTCGGCATCCATAGTAATGGTACCCAAGTCAACATTCGGATTCGC
>CAXYKR010000425.1:0-38964 GCA_964277815.1 uncultured Mucilaginibacter sp.
GCTGCCGAAGCCGCGTCTTTCAAAATGTCAACCGACTCAATATCATCAGGGTTGATATACACATCATTGTTTGCCGGATAACCGTCGATAACGTACAGCGGGTCTGAACTGGCGTTAAAAGAACCGATACCGCGTACCCTTATTTTGGTACTCTGGTAAGGCGCTCCGGTAGTTTGCGATACCTGTACACCGGCCACTTTACCTACCAGTGCCTGACCCAAAGTAGGCGCAGCCAAATTCAATTCGCTGGCTTTTACACTGGACACCGCCCCTGTAACGTCGCTTTTACGCAGGGTTTGGTAACCGATGGCTACTACCTCGTTAAGCTTATTGTATTGCAGTTTAAGTTTAACATTGATGGGGCCATCGCCCACAGTTACTTCCTGACTTAAGTAGCCAATAAAAGTAAACACCAGTACCGTACCTTTATCAACGTTAAGAGTATACCGCCCCTCAGCGTTAGTGGTGGTACCGGTGGTAGAATTTTTTACATGCACGGATGCACCGGCAATGGGTTGATTATCTTCATCAGTAACGATACCGGTAACCGGCGGTAAAACATTTGAGCCCGGCTTTGCGTAAGAAACTGCGGGAACAGAAAATGACAAAATGAACAGCAGCAAAAAACAAATGCCGTTCAACGTCAGTTTTAAAAGAGCAGGAATAATCTTTTTATTCGTACTTTTAAACATGGTTGGTAAGATTAAATTAATTTGATTGGTCAACCAGGCACATTAACCGGACGATTGTTGGCGCACTCACCGGTTTTTGTGTTTTATGAGGTTGTGATTATTAATACGGAGTAAAGTGTCAGCTTTTTACATAGGCAATTACATTAGGAAAGCGTTAAGAACCGTCCAAAACGGGCAACAGGAACAGCTATTATTGACGAAATAAAAACAACGAGTGTATTTGTTTGCCATATTGGCAACAAAGCTACCGGTAGCATCTTAAGTTAACCACGCAATAAGATTAACTTTGTATTAACAAATATTAAGAAGAAATAAGGACAACATCACTCAAAGCTACCACTGAGCAGTGAGATAGTTAACGTTATTTTTGCGGGATGAAGTAACCGCGATGCCCTTTGTTTTATTGATGAAGGCAAAACCTTCCAGTTCGTCGGCCCGCTGGTTGATGTCAATTTGTTTTATCACCTTCATTTGCCCAGCATTGACCGATGCCTCAAAATCTACATAAGTAAATCGCCATTTGTGGCCTTCTACCTGGTTTTGGATAAGCACCAGTATTTTTTCTTTAGGTAGCCAGTGCAGGTTTTGCACCCAAGGCGTGCAAGTAAACTTTTTGAAAAGCACACCCGGTTCTGAGGTTTTGCTGCAGTTAGCTAGCTTCTCGGGGTCGTATAATCGCACCTCGTTGCCATGGTCGCCGTAGTCGGCCGTGGCCACATACCAGCGGTTATTATATTTTACATATTCGGGGCGGGTGCCTTGTATGCAGGCATCATCCTCTATGGTTTTTATCAGGTTACCATCCAGCGTACCGGTTTTCAGCAAGCCTTTCCAGTTCACCTGGTAAATTACCGCTTTCCATTTGGTACCTTCAGGGTTTAACCTAACCGAATTACCGATAAAAACTTGGTCGCTTCCGTTATAGGCAATACCAGTCGGGTGGCCAATCACATCTCGCCCGTTTTCGGTAAGCTTATATTCTTTCCCTAAATAGCGCAGACTATCGCCTTGCATCCAGTATTCGCGAATCATGCCAACCTCGCGGTCGCCATATAAAAACACTCGTCCGTTCTGATAAGATATACCCTGGCAGGCCCCTAAAGAATCAACCGTTGTTTCGCGGTCTATTCTCATATTTACTTCTTTGTTCAAAAATGCCGTGGTGAATACAGCGATTAGAGCAAAGCATGAAATCAAGGAAATCTTTTTCATCAGGATGGTTTTCTTTTTAACAGCAATTAAGGGTCCATGGGCTCGTCTGCATCAATTTGCAGCGAGGTAATGACCGGGTAAAATTCCAATGCAGTTTCGGATAGGCGCTTGCCGAGTTTGTAAGGCACGTAGCCTAACTCCTTTAAGCAACGCTTATCCATATTGGTAATCCCATCGTTTTGGCTTTTGTCAGTCACAATCAGCCCGGGCTTTTCCATTGGCATACCATACCTGAACACCAGCCGTACATCGTTACGAATGTTGGTGGTCGTATGGCGGGCATGAGGCTCGATAATTACGGCATTTTCCGGCAAATGAAGCGTGCCGACCATATATTTTTTCATCTCGGCTGCCTCGTTATACTTTGTTTTGTAGGGGTGCACACTCCCACCTGATACCACCACAAACGGCGCTTTGCCTGCAAAATATTGCCTGGCCGCCGCTCTGCAGCGCAGCATCCCCTCCCCGCTGAGCGGCGTAGTCAGGTTATCCGGCCCGGCACCCGGTACCAGGATATGCGAGTACGGATAAGATGCCCATTTAATTTTGCTTACCCTATCAACGGCAGATTTGTTAGCCGTGGTAGCCATAGGTTCGTAAAAGCCTGCGTTACGTCGTTCGTTTATTTCGAGGTAAAGTAGGGCTGCATTTAAAGACGGACTGAAAAATAACCCGTTGCTATTGCCACCTTCTGCAATATCGGTTGCACAATCATACATCAGGTTGATATATCCTTTTCTTTTCACATCAAAACTGATGGAATCGACCTGAGGATAATTAGGCTTGTTACCCTCTGCGTAAACGCCGATGGTGTAGTTGACATAATTTGCGTCCTGCTCCCAAGCATTTACCAGAAGATCAACCGGTTTTTCATTAGCGTATTTGATGTACATGCCTGAGGGAATCAAATGCAGTTTAACCAAATTACCCAAGGCATTGGTGGGTTGGTAAAGCGCCCTTAAGCGGTCGCTCACTTTTTGTATTTCATCGTCGGTAAATTTTTGCCTTTCGGGCAGGCACAACGCATCCTTACACTCAGCGAGTGAGGATTTTACCGCATTATACTTGGCCTGAGCCAGTTGCTGAAGCTCCGGGTCTGACTTAAGCAGCTTTTTTACGGCTTCGTTTTGCTCAAATAAGGTAAGCAGGTAATAATTTTTAGCCTTTACCCAGTCGCCGCCGGATACTGGTTTATAATTAGCCTGCGCACCCATTTGCTGCGCAAAACCCTTGAATCCAAGCAGAAAGAATAAAATTAGAAAGCGAATTTTCATGCCAATAATTACCATTACAAACAACCGATATGTTTATTAACTCAATGTTAGCGTTAAGTTATCAAGATTAATTGTAGTTTGTTATCGCAAACTGAGACTTTTGCTGAATCATTTTGAGGCAATAGAATCAGGCCAAAACCACTTTCTCTCAGAATTCTACGAGACAAGATTAACTAAGCGTATTTCGCACCATTTCTCTTTTCAAATTTTCATAAATCTTAATTTGTAATTAAACATCAAAGTTTTAACTTGGTTACATCGTTTAAAAATCAACCAGTTATAAATTCTAAACCCATGAAACAGCGATTATTTTCGGTAAGCCTATTGATAGCTTGCATGCTCGTTAGTATGATGTCAGTGGCGCAAATGGTAGCCACGCCTCAACCAACGCAATTGATGCGTTTAGAAGTTGATGGGGTGCGCACTAACCGTTATGGGAACATTGAGGTAGATGGCTCGCCCTTTTTGACTGATAGTTGGACTTCTGGTATTGCCGCAACTGACAAAGGCGCGGAATATGCACTTCCACTGAAATATGACATTGTTAAAGACCAACCCATTTTTGCAGGGAAAGACAGCGGCATGATGGAATTTACTGCACCTATCATTCGTTTTACACTAAATCAGGATATATATCAGAATGGGTACCCCGCAATAGACGATTGGTCGAAAGCAAGTTACTATAAGAATATAGGCAGCGGTAAAAGCAAATTGCTCAAACACTACTATAAAAAGCGAATTGAGGTAAGAGACATTGGCGGCTTAACCGGTTACAAATACGAAGATAACACCGCACTTTACCTGTTTAAAGACGGCAAGATGACGACTGTTAAACCTGGCAAAACTGGCATTTTGGACGCACTGTCCGACAAGAAGAATGAAGTTGAAAACTTTGCGAAAACAAATAAGCTTAATTTTAAACAAGATGCTGATTTAGCAAAATTGATGAATTATTACAACACCTTATAAGCAATCTGCTATTTATCAACTCATTGCAGCCATACGCAAAATCCGATTGAATAACGCGAACAAAAAAAATTCATTTTTTTCAATTTACCTTTGGAAATTTGCAATAAGCGATTACCTTTGCAGTCCCAAACGGGAGGAGTGGTAGTTCAGCTGGTTAGAATACATGCCTGTCACGCATGGGGTCGCGGGTTCGAGTCCCGTCCATTCCGCAAAAGCGCTTACATCAATGATGTAGGCGCTTTTTTTGTTTTGGGACACAGAAGATATATGGGGTCAAGCAGAAAAGTTGGGGGGGGAGTTTGTTGCTTTGCTGTAGAATAAAACCAAATCAACTTGTCAACAGCCTACGAAACGCTTGTCCGTTTAATACTTCCATAAGGACTCTTAGAATACTTTGAACTCACCGACGTCCGTGCGTCTGTAGACGGCCAGTTAAACATTTATCTGGAGGAAAAGAACCTGCCGCCTGCGGGGCTATAAAAAGGCGTAGATAGAATCTAAAAGCTTTTTGCCGGAGACGGCCATTCAGGATTTTATATCTGTGGTCGAGAGTTAACACTACGTATAAAGCGGATTCGATAAAAAGTAAAGCTGTAAACTTATTTTCGAAGGCAAGATTTTTATAAATAATGTAGTGCGAGTGTTATGACGTCTAGCCTTTTTATGATCTGTACTTAAATTTCTTTGTTAGCTGCCGTCTGTCAGGCAAATCGCATATTATAAAAGACAAGAAACTTAATTAGTGATATTAACTCGAAAATTCTTGCCTTTGCATTCGGATTTTCTACTTAAATTAAGTGCAGCTTAATCTCCCAGCGAACCAAAGTAGCATTAGCCTGAAAAAGAGCCGAAGGCGTAATTTTAGAACGACCATTAGGCCGCAAATCCTCAAAAACAAAACTTACAGGGCAAGAAAAGAAAATTAAAGAATTATTAGATAAAAAGGTATCTTACAGCGCTATCGGGCGCATTTTAGGAGTTCACAGAATTACTGTAACTTCATTTGTTAAAAATTTTTAATAACCTAAACTTTCATGATACGCTACGACCTAAAATCCCTTTTCTTAGAAACCTGGCCTGTTACCAAGTTGCAATCCATGCAACTTGACGAGTACACCAATCTTGATAAATCAACATCTTTTTGCTATTGGCTTGAGGCCCGCACTAATGACGTAGGAAGCATTTGGGGTGGTTCTGCCTACAAATTTGGTATTTATAAAAAGCAAAATCCCAAACAAGATAAGCGTAATGGCTACTTATCCGACAATACCTATGCCTGGCTGTCTAAATATGGACCATCAGCACAAGAGGCTTTTACTAAAGTCAGAGCGTTAATTGTGAAAACGGCAATGCTAGCTCAAAATAATCAGTTAGCCGAAATAGATAACATTGATTTGGGTTACGCTTACAAATGGAAAATCGCGTTTCTATACAGCCATTATCAAGTCATCAATATTTTTCAGCCAAAAGCAATTTACAAGGCTGCAGAAATAAAAGGTCTGCAAGATTTAAACATTCCCATTTCAGCTGTACACAAATACTTATTAGGCATTAAAACGCCAGATCAGGACTTTTATAATTTCACCGATCAATTATGGCAATCAACCGGAGAAACACCGCCCGAACCACCTAAGGGAGAAGTAGAAGATATAGCTCCCTCTGCGTTAAATACGATTTTATACGGGCCACCCGGAACCGGAAAAACTTATAATACCATTAACATGGCTGTTGCCATTGCTAATCCGGGATTTGATGTAGCAGACGCTACCAGAGAACTTGTAAAGCAAGAGTATGATCATCTTAATTAAAGATGAGCAAATCGTATTCACAACATTTCATCAGAGCTTGAGCTATGAAGATTTTATAGAAGGTATAAAACCGGTTTTAATTGAAGATGAAGATGTAAAGCCAGAAGATATAGATCAGCAAATTCAGTATAAAATAGAACCGGGCATTTTTATAAGATTGTGTAATAAAGCGGCCTATAAACCTGATGTACAGGTGAAAGGCTTTTACATCAATAAAGAACAGTTTGATAAAGCTACTTTTTTCAAAATATCCTTGGGCAATACTAATATAGCCGAAGACAGCGAGATCTATAAATACTGTATACACAATAATTGTGTAGCACTTGGCTGGGGAGGCTATACCAATTACCAAAATTTGAAACCAGCCGAAGTAATTGACAAGGCAAAATCAACAGAATCAATAAAGTATGCCAGAACTGCAATAAACACTTTTATTAACTATTTGAAAGTGGGAGATTATATTTTGGTCTCAAATGGCAATAACTATTGCCGGGCGATTGGAAGAATTACCGGACAATACTTTTATAAGGAAACAGATGAAATTGAATACTGCCAATTTAGGCCAGTTGAATGGTTAATAAAAAACGTACATATACCGGTAGCGGAAGTTTATGGCCGTTCGTTTACACAAAGAAGCATTTATCAGCTAGATAAACCTGCCATCAAAATCGATTTCTTTGTTAAAAGCTCAAAAGATTTGGTTTCCGGAACTCAGCTACAAGCCAAAAATCACGTACTTATTATTGATGAAATTAACCGGGGCAATGTTTCACAAATTTTTGGAGAACTTATAACCTTGATAGAAGACGACAAGAGAATGGATGAAAAAGGTAAAGAGTCATTATCAGTCACTCTACCCTACTCAAAAAAAAGATTCTCCGTTCCATCTAACTTATATATCATCGGCACGATGAATACAGCTGACAGAAGTGTGGAGGCATTAGATACAGCACTTCGGCGCCGTTTTCATTTTGTAGAAATGCTTCCTGATGCTAAACACAAAGAAATTTTTGATGTAGAAGGGATTGACCTTAAGGAAGTTTTGGCTGCGATTAATCTTCGATTAGAAAAGCTACTGTCTCGCGACCACATGATAGGGCATTCTTTTTTCCTAAAATTAAAAAGCTTATCAGATTTATATCATGCTTTCTACAATAAAATTATACCTCAACTGCAAGAATACTTTTTTGGAGATTTTGGCAAAATTGGCTTAGTCCTGGGGAAAGCATTCTTTGAAGACAAAGTATCGGAGGCTGCATTTGCTGATTTTGATTACGAAGATAAAGACTTATTGATAGAACGTAGGGTTTATCGTATAAGAAACTTTTTAGACGTGACCGGTGCCATTCAAACTACCGAATTTAAGGAAGCTGTAATAAAAATTATAAAGTAATGAAAAGCTTGCAGGTTTTCGAGTATCAAAAACTGATTGCTGGAAGTGAATACATATTTACCATTGGTACTAAAAAAGTAAAGCGACAACTGGACTTAAAATATATCAAAGCCTTATGGAAATTCTATGATGAAAAGAAGTGTCCGTTTTTTAAACCATTACGAAACGGTATATGCTTTCAACAATACGTCGGTGCGATAAAAGCGCTCGATTTAACAATAGAGATATTACCGAAAGCAGATCATACCTTTTCTGAAAATGAAACTGCATATGCTAAATGGCAAAGCATTTTAATTGATATGCTACGCGTAAGTAAACACTTGGATACACCTACAATTTCGGATGCATATTTAAATATTAAAGCAAATTCAATACTTGACCTTTATATACATAGATTTGTCAAAGAAATAAACTATCTTATCAGGACGGGCCTGATCAAACGCTATCGGCGGATACAAGAAAATTGCACGGCACTTAAGGGAAGATTAATCATTGGCAGGCACGTACAGAAGAACTTTGCCCATCAAGAAAGGTTTTATACAGAACGAAGCCAGTACGACAATAATCACCTCATTCACTGTATATTAAGAAAAACAATTACTATCCTTCCTAACATCTGCACAAGCAGGTCTCTTGTTTCTTCCTGTCATCAATTACAAATGCAATTTCCAGAGGTTGAAAATGTTAATGTAACCGAGGTTATGTTTGACAAAATAGCGTTTGACAGGAAAAATGAGCATTATAAATTAGCTATTCAGATAGCAAAGATGCTACTACTCAACTATCGGCCGGATGTTTCTAGCGGTTCAAATTATTCTATTGCTTTGCTTTTCGATATGAATAAATTATGGGAGGAATACATACACCAAGTGCTAAGAAAAGCGAAACCGAATGGTGTAAAAATTTTCAGCCAAAAGCCAATCAACTTTTGGACAAGCGGTAAAATAAAAAGAAGCATCAAACCAGACTTCATCATATCTTCTGCTAAAACAGGCAATATTGTTATTGATACTAAGTGGAAAAATATAAACAATGACCCCGACAATATTAAGTTAGACGATTTAAGGCAAATGTATGCGTATCATCACTACTTTGAAGCGCGAACTTGCGTTCTGTTATATCCTGGAAATGACCATCCTTTAAAAGATGGAACTTATTCTAAAATATATTTTTCTGGAAACGAAGATCAGAATGTAAAGCACTGTAACATTTTAACTGTAAAAGCCTGGAGAGATACCGAAACTAAAAACACCTACCTTAATCAAGAACTCGGACAAGAAATTTTAACCAGCCTTGGTATAGGTTAGCTATGATGATAATTTGATCACCTGGGTTGCCCATCAGGTGAGTTGAATATAAAAGCGGAAAAGAAAAAAATGCCTTGATAAAAAAGGGCTTAAACATCTTTACGCCCCTGTTTTTTTAGAAATGCAGGACAAAGAGCTTTGGCCTTTTTGCCGTTATACTGCTTGGCAAGCAGCAAGCGGATATGCTCGGTCTGCATCAAATCAGATCGTATGCTGTCTAGATAATTTGTAAAGGCAGCATCTGTATAAATACGTCTTTACACAACACAGATATAAGTAGCCAGATCTGTGCTTTAACATCACTTTCCGATCCCTGCTCAAAGGGTGTATGCGATCAAACCTATGGCGGCGATGTCTTTGAAGAAAATAAAATGCACCCTTTAAGCTAAAAAAGATACGACTATGGCAATACACGAACAGATACATTTATTGGAATATTGGCGCAATACATTGGCCGACGGTTCTCGCGTAGCAATCCCGGTAGATAAATCTATACACCAATACAATGTGGCCATTGATTATACCAAAGGCTATATAGCAGCGGCACAAGCAACCGCCCTACTGGATGCTGCTGAGCACCAACAAAACGAAATAAAAGGACGGCTAAACAAAGATGCTCCCGATTGGGAAAAGCTGGAGGAGACCAACGTGCTTATAGCCCCATTCAGCATAAGTCCCAACACAGAATACACCAAATACCCTGGAGAAACAGGTATAAGCTATCCTTTCTGGGTTAGGGCTATACTCAATAGGAAAGGCTCTCTAAACCCATACGAAGAAGCTTTTCCATATATTCCACGCGTACATTTAGAACCTCAGATAAACGAAACCGTTAATTTTATTTTTTCGGACGTAGATAAAGTAGACGAAGCATTTGCCACACCATTCGCGAGCGATGGAAACTGGGCTGATTATTGGGCATATCTACTCCGTAGTTTTGTCCAAATCACCGGCGTACAACTACATAAGTATGCACCGGAAAATTACACTGTTAATTTTACCAATACCCTGGTTGCCCATGAAAACCTGACAGCCGCAGCAGATGGTATTATCAAGTTATACGATTACCTCATCAAAGGAAAAGAAGTTCCAACCTTGCTCGCAGGTTTGGCTGATAGAAATTACACAGCACTGAGACCTTTATTAACAATGGATGATTTTGAAGAGACATCCGCCGATCATTTAGGCCAGATGGCTTACGCCTATCCGTTGTCAATTTCGCAACGGAAGACATTGTATCATTTCCAGACTTTACAAAAAGGTGAAGTACTTGCAGTTAACGGTCCGCCAGGAACCGGAAAAACAACCTTACTTCAAAGCGTTGTAGCCAATGAGGTGGTGCAAAGTGCCTTGAAAGGTGGCGAACCGTCAGTTATTCTAGCTTGCTCTACTAATAACCAAGCAGTGACCAATATTATTGATAGTTTCTCCAGCATAATACCCAAACCCGGATTATTGTACGAGCGATGGTTGCCGGATTTGCAAGGCTTTGGACTTTATCTACCATCACAAGATAAACCGGTAACTAAAAACATTCCTTATTTAAAACGCATTGCAGGAAGATTAACGGGTGCACCTATTTATAAGGAAAACAACCAATATCTGGCTGTAGCAGAACAGCAATTCATCACAAAAGCTGAGCGTTACCTGGAGCAAAATGATTTGACTGTCTCGGACATTATCCAAAAATTACAGGCAGTCTTAAAACACAAACAAGAAAAATTAAAGGAGGGTGTTAAGATTTGGCAAAAATACAAAGCAATTCCCTCACTTCTTCAAAAACTTGGTTTAGATACAACCGCTACTTTATTTCCGGGTCATGAACTGGACGAAACAGCCCTTGAGCATATCGAATCCAATATCAGACAGATAGAAACCAAAGTAAGCAATAACCTGGACCAAGAGCCTTTTTGGATAAAACTTTTATCCTTTTTAAGTTTAGTAAAAGACAAAAGAGCCTCACGTTTAAAACAAATCTTCCGAGATTGTCCGATCAGTTACGATGTTATTGACTTTTACAAGATTACTTCATTCCATCATTTTTTTGATGAAAAACTGAAATTAATACAGCAAATCCGAAAGTTTGCTCAAACTTGGACACACTGGAAGCAAAACAGTAATATTAAATCCAATCCACCCATAAATGACGGAGGTTTTAAAACGGCAGAGCGGCAAAAACAGAGCTTCTTTTACGACGAGTTGGAAATGGGATTAAAATATGACTTGTTTTATCTCGCTGTTCACTATTGGGAAGGACGATGGATTATGGCGACTCAAGATCTGATACTGAGAGATCGCATCCACAGAAACGGGAAAGCAGATGCAAAAAACGCTGGCAACGCTTTGCTATGTTGAATCCTTGCTTTGTTTCCACATTCTTCATGGCGCCCAAATTCTTCACTTATTCTAAGCTTATAAAAACAACCGGCTCAAAAAGCATTTGGGATACACCGCCGCTATTGAATCATATCGACTTGCTTATTGTTGACGAGGCCGGGCAGGTTGCACCCGAAGTGGGTGCAGCCACTTTTGCTTTAGCTAAAAGAGCTATTGTAGTGGGCGATACACTACAGATAGAACCTGTATGGAATGTACCTGCCAAAGTAGATCATGCAAACCTGCATCGCTATAAAGTAATAGCCAACATTAATGATCAGCCAATGATCACCGATTTACTGACTAAAGGTTTCCTTAGTAGCGCCTGCAGCATCATGCAACTCGCCCAGAAGGCTACGCCTTATCACTTATACCCGGACATGGAACGAGGTATGATGCTTACCGAACATCGTCGTTGCTTTAACGAAATAATTGAATATTGTAATCGACTCGCCTATCATGGGTGCTTGGAGCCTAAAAAGGGTAGTGCAAAAGGACTACCCTTTGCACCGATGCAATTCTATGCGGTTGACGGAACGTCTACTATAAGAGGTGGCACAAGCAGGGTAAACTCCAAAGAAGCATCAACCATCGCACAATGGATATTGAATAATCAAGATCAATTACTCAACTATTATCAGCGTATCGAAATAGCGACTGCTGCGAAAGAAAAAAGACCGGAGAATAAACTTCGTATCGCAGATGTTATTGGTATCATTACACCTTTTACAGGACAAAAACACGAACTAGCATTAGCTTTACGCCGCGCTGGCATAAATATTTCTGGGTTAACTATTGGCACGGTACATGCCCTGCAGGGAGCAGAGCGTCCGGTGATCTTATTCTCTTCTACTTATGGCCTGAACGATATGGGCAAAAGTTTTTTTTATGATCGTGGCGTCAATATGTTAAACGTTGCCGTATCGCGAGCAAAAGATGCTTTTATCTTATTTGGATGTAAAGAAATCTTGTCACAAAGCGTCCAAACACCATCAGGACAATTATTTAGCTATATTAATGGCTTAAGTAATACATATGCTAAGTAGGTTTTAATCTAACAGTAATCATTATATGTATGATTAGCTCTTCCTCATTAAGACATTGAATGTAGGCAATCCTGTTTGATGACGCCGTTTTAACAGAACCGACGAATAAAACAAGTCTAACAAATAGCGATGTAAAAAGAATAGCTATCAATACTTTGTTTTAAAATAAAACCCTGACAGAAAAAGTAAGAGGTAGCCAAGAAAGATCCTTTGGAAGGGAATTTCTTTATTTGTAATAAATCGCAAATATGTCATTGCTAGCACTAATTACGTAAGATATAAGTTAAATGGGAACTTAAAGTCATTAGAATGCTCTACATTACTACCCTGCTAGCTATAAAGTAGGTAGGCAGATAGAAGTAAAATCGTATTTCATCCGCCAGTAAAAGCCTCGTTACAATATCAATTCTCAGTAACAGCTACGGATGCTTCACCAATTGATGATAAAGCATTTCTAAAGCCGCTGGTGTTACGCTGATTTTTCCGCGGAAAGGATTATCCATCGTGCCTATCAGGTAAATCATCAGGCCTAACAAACCGGCAAGCAAGACCGTCATGCATACATGCATGGATAAGCTTTTTACATCGAAAAACCAGGATACCACAATGCAAATCATGCCGCCGATAACTACTAAGGTCCACAATACAGCAGGCAAACCCGTGTGCGTAGAGTTGATGCGCGAACGCCTTATCTCTACCAGGTTATTAAATTGTTTAAACACCTCCGCCTCAATAACCTGGTCCCTTACCGTTTGCGGGTTGTAGCTCATTAAATGAGTTTGAAAGGTATCCAGATACAAGCCGGATTGTGTGGGGAGTAAGCCCTTGCGCTGCAAAGGCCAGCTTACATGGATAACGTTACATACATAATTTCTTAAATCCCTTTGCAATTTATTTTTCAGAGAATCAGGATAACCTCTCACGTCCCTATAAATGCTGGCGACAGACTGGGCTTCTTCGTCTACTTTAGCATTCAGGCCCGAATAGGTGTTCCAGGTTCCCGCTGCTACCAAACCGAGTGTAATGCCATAAAAAACGGTCATGGCAGCCAAATAATAGCTAACAATATCATTATGAGCATAATCTTCTTGATGCAGGCGTTTGACAATCTTGCGTGTACATAAAAGCCCGATGAGACCAAAACTAACGAACAGCAATATAATGACACTTGCAAATAGCCAGTTAGGCAGGTCGTATAAAAAGTAGAAACTCATCACGTTTACGCTTAATGTTCTCCCTTACCCGTCAGGCTTTTATAAGACCATCGATTAAAGCAGCGTTTTGTTAACGAGGCAATGAGGTGTTTGTTTTTGATTTAATTAATGCAGGAGTAAACTTTCAAACGTTGCATAGTTCGGGCTATGGGACAACAGTAAATACTCACCACTAAAATTCGAAAGGTGTTAATCAGAAGCTAAGTGGTGCAATCTGTCAGCTATATTTTGAAGCTGATTTCGCGCGGGTATTTTATGGCCCGCTCCACTCTTTCGTATAGATAACCCAAATAAAACCCAACAAAGCTTCATGTTTAAACACCAGATTGTTTACTATTGTAAAAACCTTTAACACTATAAACCATGGCAACTACAAAATGGGTTTTAGACCCTATGCACTCCGAAGTACAGTTTAAAGTTAAGCACCTGGTCATCTCAACAGTTACCGGGTCGTTCCGCAAATTTGAAGGACAGGTAGTAACCGAAAGCGAAGACTTTGAGGATGCTGAAGTAGATTTTTCGCTGGATGTTGACAGCATTGATACTACGCAGGAGTCGCGCGACCAGCACCTGAAATCGGCTGAGTTTTTTGATGCCGCCACTTATCCAAAAATTACTTTTAAATCTACCTCATTAAAAAAAGTAAGCGGTTCTGATTACAAGTTAGAAGGCAACCTGACGATTAAAGATGTAACCAAGCCAGTGGTATTGGATGTGGAGTTTGGCGGTTCGGCAGCAGATTTTTATGGCCAAACCAAGGCCGGTTTTGAGATTAACGGCAAAATTAACCGTAAAGATTATGGCTTAACCTGGGAAGGCATCACCGAAGCCGGCTCCATTGTAGTGGGCGAAGAAATTAAATTGAACATTAACGCACAGTTTACCAAGCAAGCGTAAAAACCATATCATTTTTAATAAGCCTGTTGAGCCGGAATTTAACACTATGCGTGTTGCGTTCTAGCCCAGCAGGCTTTTTTGTTGTATCACCATCCTCATCAATCGTTTTAAAACGGCAATCTACAGAGGCTCAAACACTATGGCAGCATTTGACGTTGCCTTGTTTTTAAAGTTCTTGCTCACGTTTTAAGATGGCTCAATATAAAATTTTAGTTTCCGGTGCAAGTATTGCAGGGCTTACCCTGGTTTATTGGTTAAAGCAGTACGGGTTCGAGGTTACCGTGATTGAACGTGCTGACGAGTTGCGTTTGGGCGGACAAAACATTGACGTAAAAGGTCCGGCCTGGGAAATTGTGAAAAAGATGGGCCTCGAGCAAAAAATAAAAGAGGCCAACACCACCGAAGTGGGTATCCGTTTTGTCAACACCCGCAACAGAACGATTGCCGAATTTGCCAAAGACGATGCCCTGAGCATGACCCAGGAACTCGAAATTTTACGTGGTGACCTGGTAAGCATACTTTATGAGGAGGTAAAAGAGGGCACGGAATTTCACTTCGGTGATTCTATCGAAGCGCTTACACAAAACGATGAAGGCGCTCATGTAAAGTTTAAAAGTGGGCTGGAGAATAACTTTGATTTGGTGATTATTGCCGAGGGTATTGGCTCAAAAACCCGCCAGTTTGTGTTCGGGAACGAAGTGCAGTTCAGGTACCTCGGCGTATATACAGCTTATTTCACGGCCCCAAAAGCAGCTACCGATAGCGAATGGGCACGTTGGTGCAATGCAACCGGTGGCATTGTGTTTTTGATACGGCCGGATAACCACGGCACAACCAGAGCATGTGTAAATTTCCGTGTGCCCGAACGTGGCTACGAAAGGCTGCCTATCCAAGAGCAAAAGCAATTACTGATTGATAAAATTAAACATGTGGCCTGGGAAGCGCCCAGGCTTATTGAAGCCATCAGGCAGTCTGATGATTTTTACATGGAACGCCTGAGCCAGGTTAAAGCGCCACATTGGCACCGCGGCCGGGTAGCCATGATTGGCGATGCCGCTTACTGCGTTACACCCATAGGCGGAGTGGGTACAGATTTAGCCATTACCGGCGCTTACCTTATTGCCGGCGAACTATCAAATAACCGCGACTACCAGCAAGCTTTTGAAGCTTACGAGAACCGGCTTCGTCCTTATGTTACCAAAGTACAAAAGCTGCCACCGGGTGTGCCGAGATTGGTTTACCCAAGGTCGAAAACAGGGGTAGCCATATTGAATTTCTTTTTCTCGCTGGCAGGTAGCAAGCCTGTAAAATTTGTATTAAAGATGCTTGGAAAAAATAAAAAACAACCAAAGCAACAGCTTCAACTACCGGATTACCGGTAGCCATTAAACTACTTTTCGGACAGCAATTCGTTGTTTACTTTATTACTAATATTGTGTACAATGCTGTCAAGCTCTTGCGCACATTTAGCAATCATACTGATGATTTGCTCACGCTCCCGGGTTTCGGACGGGTCGTTAGCCAATTGAGATAGGGCCAGTATGGATGCAACCGGCTTACGAATTTCGTGCGAACTTGACCACGAAATTTCCTGTAATATTTTATTTTGATAAAATAACTGGTCTTCGCGCTGCTTGCGCTCGGTAATGTTGCGATGCACGGCAATGTAGCCGGTATGTTGTCCCGAGTCGTTAAACATAGGCGTGTATTCTACATTGACCCATTGGGTGATGCCGTTTTTTAAGTGATGTTTAACATCCAGCGAAAATGTTTCCAACCGCGCTTTACGATCATATATTTCGGCGTTGATATTCGGGTCAATATGCGGTCCGCCCAAAAACTCTCCCGGCTCTCTGCCTTTAACCTCATCTAAATTATATCCGATGTAATCTTCAAATGCTTTATTAATCCAGGTAATACGATGCTCGGCATCCATCACCACGACCATGTTATTAATTTTCGTGATAATTTCGGCCAGACGCTTGTTTTCTTCGTCAATGCGCTTAAACTCATCAATATCTTTTACCGCACCTACAATGCGCAATGGTTGCCTTTCATCGTTGTAAATAATATAACCTTGAGAAAATACGTGCTTATACCGGTCCTCTCCTGCCCGCATCCGGTACTCGCAATACCAGGTGGTTTCGCCTGCAGCCATGGCCTGCCGTTGAGTAGTGGCAACGGTGCTAATATCATCGGGATGCACAAATGACCGCCACCAGGCTTTTGTACTGCCTACTTTATCGGGCGTAATTTCGAGTAACGCAGTTACATCGGTATAAAACAGCAGCTTATCGGAAGCCATATCATAATCGTAAATTACATCTTGCGTGGCCTTGGCAACGGTTTCGTAGCGCATCACGGCCTGCTCAAGACGAATGTCTTTCTCTACCCTATCGGTGATGTCATTAAAATAAACGGCAATGCCATCTTCGATAGGATATACAGATACGGCGTACCATTTTTTAAAATGCCGCCAGTAGGCCTCGAATTTTAACGAAACCTTTTCGGCTAATGCTTTTTGATATTGTTTATAAGTGAGGCGTGTTTCTATTCCCGGATAAATATTTATTAGCTTTTTACCAATGAGTTCAGATGCAGGCTTGCCGGCCTCTAACTCAAAACGCTTGTTAACTTTAGTAAAAGCCAGGTTATGATCGAGCGTATAAAAACCTTCGTTGATGTTATTCAGCGTATTTTCGAAGCTCACCAGGTATTTGTTGCGCTCAATCTCCATTTGCTTTAGCTCGGTAATATCTTGGGTAGACCCGGTTATTTTGTAGGGTCTGCTATCCTTAAACTCCGGCTTGCCCAGGTGCCTGATGTAACAGGTGCGTCCGTCAAACAATTTTACCCTTAAGGTCAAATCCAGCGGTTTGCCCGCGGTAAAAAGGGCATTAATAGCTTCAGCCATCAGTTGGCGGTCTTCCGAAAAAACCTGTTGCATGTATAAGTTATACAGGTTGACGCTTTTATCGGGCTTAATCTGCATAATCATATACATTTCGTCGGACCAAACCAGTTCCTTAGTTTCCAGATAAAACTCCCACCCCCCAACTTTAGCCAATTGCTGAGTTTCGCTCAGCTTTTCTTTGCCGGCTTTTAGCTCATCATTAAGCCTTTCGAGAGTTTTTTCGTAACTGATTTTATCGGTAATATCATATGCAGTTACCAGGTTACACACCTTGCCGTCAACTTTAATAGGTTGGGCCGTAATATTAACGATCACGGGTGTACCATCCGCTTTCAAGGTAGTCCATATACCGTCGTACCGTACATGCGATTGCGAGCCTTTTACAGCTTTTATGATACGTTCACGGTCGGATATGGGACCAATTTCGTAAACGGCCATCTGCAGAAATTGCTCGCGCGAATAGCCGTAGTTAGCGACGGCTGCATTGTTAACCGAAATAAATTTTAAGGTATCGGGGTCGTATATCCACATCGGGATGATGCTGCCTTCATACATTGAGCGATACTGTGCTTCGCTTTCGCTCAACCGTTTGCTGCCTATGCTGATGAGTTTCCAGAGCATCAGCCCGGTAATCAAAACAAAAAATATACCTTTGAGGCTGCTTATGGTTTGCAACGTTTCGGGACTCGATATGCCTTCAAACCAAAACAATAGCTTATCGCTCAGGGTTATCCAAAGGCAACACACCACGATGTAGATGGCTGAAATTTTGGTTGGTCCTAACTTCATCTCCCAGCGTCGGAATTAGTTTTGCCGTAATAAAATTACAGCCGGATATTTAGGTTATGGTGTTGCATGTTGAGCGGGTGCCTACGCTAAAATTGCGATAGGTTATTACCTGCAAATTTCTAATAAAATATTGACAACCATCATTAATTGCTAAAATTTAAGTACTTGTTGAAACACATTTATACCCGTATTTGCTATAATAACATATGCTAATTAAAATTTATCCGGAAAACCCCAACCCTAAAGCTATTGACCAGGTAGTACAGGTATTACGCCGGGGCGGACTGATTATTTACCCTACCGATACCGTTTATGGTCTGGGCTGCGACATTACCAACCATAGAGCCATTGAGGCTATTGCCCGCATTAGGCATATTAAGCCCGAAAAGGCCAATTTTTCTTTCATCTGCCATGATTTAAGCAACCTGGCCGATTATACTAAATCCATTGATAATACAGTGTTCAGGGTGCTTAAAAAAGCGTTGCCAGGCCCGTTTACCTTTATTTTGAATGCGAGCGGCAAAGTGCCCAAGTTGTTAAGCTCTAATAAAAAAACGGTGGGTATACGTATACCCGACAATAATATTGCCCGCGAGATTGTAAAACAATTGGGCAATCCTATTCTGTCTACTTCTATACGTGATGAGGATGATATTCTGGAGTACTCAACCGACCCGGAACTGATTCATGAAAAATATCAGGACATGGTAGACATCGTGATTGACGGCGGGTACGGCGGCAACATAGCCTCTACCGTAGTAGATGTAACCTCGGGCGAATTTGAAGTGATTCGTGAAGGTAAAGGCGAGTTAGAAATGTACATGTAAGAAGATTTAAAGGCCGGAAATTGTTATTTTAAATCAGCTTTCCGGCCTTATGAAAATCTTAACCTTTGATATTTTTTATAAACTCCGGTATTTTTTCCATGTAACCGGGCGTTCCTAATAGCTTCACAAAAGCACTGCCTACAATTGCCCCATTGGCATAGGCGGTTGCCTTTTGGTAAGTGGCACGGTCGCCAATGCCAAAACCAATTACCGTCGGGTTTTTAAGCTGCATGTCTTTAATGCGCTGAAAGTAAGTTTCGGTAGCATCAGATACCTGCAGGCTGTTTCCGGTAACGGATGCTGACGATAAAAGGTATATGAAGCTATTACTCAATTCATCAATTTTGCGGATGCGGGCTTCAGCAGTTTGCGGGGTAACCAAAAATATATTGCTCAATTGGTGTTGGGCAAAGCAATCTTTGTATAGCGTTTCGTATTCATACATGGGCAGGTCGGGTACAATTACACCATCCACGCCTACCTCGGCAGCCTTAGCACAAAAGCGTTCCACGCCATATTGCACCATGGGATTTACATACCCCATCAGCAATACCGGGATACTTACCCGCTTGCGCAGCTCGGCCAGTTGCTCAAACAGCAGGTTCAAGTTCATGCCGTTATCCAAGGCAGTTTGCGAGCTATGCTGAATGGTTGGCCCATCGGCTACAGGGTCTGAATACGGAAAGCCAATTTCCAGGAAATCAACACCGGCTTTTTCTAACGCTTCGGCAATATCTACGGTGGTATTGAGTTCTGGGTAACCGGCTGTAAAATATACCGATAACAGGTTGTTCTTTTTTTTATCGAACAATTGATTTAATCTGTTCATATGTCTTGTTCAGGGATGGTGGTTTATAGTTCATAGCAAATAGTTGATAGTTTTTGGAAAATAGTAAATAGCTTTTCTATCGACCAGTCTTAATTTGCTATTGTTCTGTACCTGGCGAACCGCTTATCGTTATTTAAAAGCCGAAGTGTTTAATATAAGTTGATAAATCTTTGTCGCCGCGACCAGAAAGGCATACCACCATGTTATCGTCTTTCTCAAATTTCATTTTCTCAAGATAGGCAAACGCGTGTGCCGACTCGATAGCCGGAATGATACCTTCCAGTTGTGAGAGCAGCAAGCCGGCCTGTAAAGACTCATCATCAGTAATGTTTACATACTGCGCACGTTGTATTTTATGCAGGTGTGCATGCTGCGGGCCGATACCGGGATAATCCAGACCTGCCGAAATAGAATACGGCTCTACCACCTGTCCATCATCTGTCTGCATCAGAATGGTACGGCTACCATGTAGTATACCTTCACGACCCAGTACCGATGTAGCAGCCGAATGTCCGCTATCTACACCTTTGCCCGCTGCCTCAACCGCAATCAATTTTACCTGTTCGTCTTCTAAAAAGTGGTAAAACATCCCCATGGCATTGCTACCACCACCCACGCAGGCCAGTACATATTCGGGCAATTCTTTACCGGTTTGTTCCAGCAACTGCTTTTTGGTTTCTAATGAGATGATGGACTGAAACTGCGCTACCATCTCGGGATAAGGATAAGGCCCCACTACCGAACCGATAATATAATGTGTATCAACCGGGTTGCCAATCCAATCGCGCATGGCCTCGTTGGTGGCATCTTTCAGGGTTTTGCTGCCTGATGTGGCCGGCACCACCGTGGCACCCAGCATTTTCATACGGGCTACGTTAGGTGCCTGGCGCTCCATATCTATCTCGCCCATATACACCACACATTGCATACCCATCAACGCGCAAACTGTAGCCGTGGCCACACCGTGCTGCCCGGCACCCGTTTCGGCAATGATGCGTTTTTTGCCCAGGCGCTGAGCCAGTAATATTTGCCCGATAGCATTATTTATTTTATGCGAACCGGTGTGGTTTAAGTCTTCGCGCTTTAAAAATATATTAGCACCGTATTTTTCAGAAAGGCGTTTTGCCAAATACAACGGCGATGGCCTGCCAACGTAATCTTTAAGCAACTGCTCAAATTCGCTTTTAAAACCGGCATCACCAATAATTTGCTGGTATTGTTGCCGTAATTCTTCAACGTTTGGGTAAAGCATCTCAGGGATGTATGCCCCGCCAAAATCTCCGTAATATCCCTGCTCGTTTACTGTATATTTCATGGTTAGTTAGCTCTTAATATATTAAATGCATTGCGCAACTGGTCAATATTCTTTAATCCGGCCTTAATTTCAAACCGGCTATTCAGGTCAACACCGTAAAAAGCCGGGTGTTTAATTTCTTTTACACTGGCGATGTTTTCGGGACTTAACCCGCCGCAAATAAAAAACGGCACATTCAATTGATACTTGGCTAAAATATCCCAGTTAAAAGTTTTACCCGAGCCGCCGTGTCCTATGGTTTTGGTATCAAACATAAAGTAATCTACATGGCCAGCGTAATCGTTCAATTGTGCAAAGTCAAAATCGTCATCAACACCAAAAGCCTTTAAAACAGTAACCTTACCCCGTAAGGACTGGCAAAAAGTCGGCGATTCGCTGCCATGTAATTGTACGGCATTAAACCCCATTTGGTTTATCAGGTCATCAATGTTCGCAGCCTCTTCGTTAACAAAAACGGCTGTTTTGCAGATAGACCCAGGCAAGCTGGCTAGTACCTCCGCCTGTAAATCAGCGATGTATCGGGGCGATAAATCATAGCAGATAAAGCCCATACAATCGGGTTTTAACTCGGCTAATGCCTTAATATTCTCCGGCTCTTTCATCCCGCAAACCTTAATCTTCATGTTAGCTTTGCAACAGGTTTTTAAAACTATTTAATGCCTTGCCATTCATCAGCGCTTCTTCGGCTTCGTAAAAGCTATCAGCAAAACTCTGGCTACCTTTAATGGTACGGATGGCTAACGCTGCATTGCAAAGCACCACATTGTTTTGCGCGGTAGTGGCATTACCCTCTAACACCTGCATAAATATCGCGGCCGAGTCTGCCACGGTATGGCCTCCGGTTATCTCCTCAGCATTTACCTTATCAAAACCCAATGCGGTAATACTGTTAATCCTTTCGCCATCTGCCGAAAAGGTTTTAAAATCGCCGGTTAACGACACCTCATCATACCCGTCCAATGCATTCACAATAGTATAGTTGATGGTTGATTTTTGGTATAGATAGGCATACAAACGGGCCAGTTCAAGGTTGTAAACACCTACCATCTGGTTAGTAGGGCGGGCCGGGTTAACCATTGGCCCCAGCATGTTAAAAAATGTTTTTACCGCTAACTCGCGGCGTACCGGTGCCACGGTTTTCATGGCCGGGTGAAATAGCGGTGCGTGCAAAAAACAAATATTGGCTTTATCCAAACCGCTGTTTAGCTTATCGCCATCGTTAGTAAACTGGTAGCCCAGGTACTCCATGACGTTGGATGAGCCGCAGCCTGACGATACACCATAGTTACCATGCTTGGCTACTTTATAACCAGCCCCGGCCACTACAAATGATGCCAGGGTTGATATATTAAAGGTGTCTTTACCATCGCCGCCGGTTCCGCAGAGGTCTATTAAATCATCGGCTTCTAAATTGATGGGCAGGCACAGTTCCAGCATGGCATCACGGAAACCTTCCAGTTCGTCAACCGTGATGGTACGCATACAGTAGGCCGTCATAAACGCCGCCATTTGCGACACGTTATATTTACCTTGTGCTATATTGGTGAGTATCTCTTTAGATTGCTCCCGGCTAAATGTTTTGTGCTCGAATAAATGATTAAGTATCGCTTTCATATTTCACCAGCTTCCTAAAGTGGGAGCATGTACGTTTTTTATCCCTGATTTGTTTCTCTACACTCTCCCGTCAGGGTGCCGGGGGCATAAAAAAAAGGGCTGCCTTGCGGGCAACCCTTCATATTATATCATTTAATAAACAGGAGATTGCCTTACGATTACTCGTTAAGCCACCACCAGTTATTGTTTTGTATATTCATTGTTTACGGAGGCAAATATGATTATTGTTTTTTCGAAATGCAAATGATAATAATATTTTTATGAGCAAAACAGCGCTCAACAAACTACATGGCTATAGGTAACAGGGTAATTAATCCCGAGGATGATTTAGGCTTTGGCCGGCAGGCCGTTGCACAACGGGTAATTAATAAAGACGGCTCTATCAACGTGAACCGCCGGGGGCTCCCCTTTTTCAGAACAACCGACGTTTACAACCACCTTATCAGCATGCGCTGGACTAAATTCTGGCTGGTGGTACTAAGCGGTTACCTGATTACCAACATTGCTTTTGCCTTTATTTATAACCTGACTGGTATACAAAACCTGGAAGGTGCCGATGGCAAAACCATGATAGCTCATTTTTTTGATGCCTTTTTCTTTTCGGCACAAACTCTGTCGACTGTTGGATATGGGCATATTAGTCCGAAAGGTATACTAACCAACTCTGTTGCAGCTTTTGAGTCGATGCTGGGACTGCTGTCGTTTGCTTTGGTTACCGGTTTACTTTATGGCCGGTTTTCGCGGCCGTCAGCTAAAATTATTTACAGCAATAATATGCTGGTAGCGCCTTACCTGCAAAACCAGAAGGGTTTAATGTTCAGGCTGGGCAATATGCGCAGTAATACGCTCATTGACCTTTCGGTTGATGTGATATTTTCGTACAACGAGCATGTAGACGGCAAGATAGTCCGTAAGTTTTTTCCGTTGAAGCTGGAGCGCAGCAAAGCCAGCATTTTAACCTTAAGCTGGACAGTAGTACACCCGCTTGACGAAGATAGTCCTCTTCTTCATGTCACACCCGATGAACTGAAAGCTACCAATGCCAACTTTGCGGTACTAATGAAAGCATACGACGATACCTTTTCGCAAACGGTGCATTCACGCACCTCTTACCAATATGATGAATTGATATGGGGAGCCAAATTTACGCCGGTGTTTTATACAGATGAAGACGGCAAAGTATCACTTGATTTAAGCCGTATTGGCACTTTTGCCAAAGCAGACCTTCCATAATAAAGTAGCTAAACTACTTTTACTTCAGCAGCGGGTCTTTTTCTTTCGTAAAAACGTTATACACTAGTTTATCCAGCCAGGCCGGGAATATTTTACTTAGCGTTACGGTGAGCTTGCCCTGCCCGGTCATGATGAGTGTACGGGTACGGCTTTCAATACCGTCGGCAATTAGCTTGGCTACCTCTTCGGCAGTCATCATTTTTTCTTCATTCAGGCTGCTTTCGCCCTGTTGCTGCGCGCTTTGGTTCAGTGCCGTATTACGGATATTGGATGCCGTAAAACCCGGACAGGCAGTCATTACGTGTACGCCGGTTTTTAAATTTTCGATGCGCAAGGCATCTAAAAAACCATTCATGGCAAACTTGGATGCCGAGTAACCAGTACGCCCAGGTAAGCCTTTATAACCGGCAATAGATGACACGCCTACAATACTACCCTGCGTCTTAATAATTTCGGGCAAAGCATATTTAGTACAATAAACCGTACCCCAAAAGTTAACATCCATCAGGGTTTTCAGCACCTTCAAATCTAAATCTTTAAACAGCGCACGCATAGATATGCCCGCGTTGTTAACCAGCACATCTATTTTACCAAAGGTGAGCATGGCTTGTTTAATTAAAAAAGCGCAGTCGTCCTCAACACTTACATCACACTGTACGGCTACTGCTTTAGGTTGAAAACGCTTTTCAATGTCCTGCGTAATTTCGCATAAGGTTACATACTGCCGAGCCCCCAGTACTAAGTTTGCACCACGACCGGCCAACTCATAAGCCAATGCTTTGCCAATGCCTGACGAGGCACCGGTAATAATAACAACCTTGCTTTTTAAATTCATACCGCTGACGAAGACCACCGGGGCATAGCTTTGAGGCGCAGCTCGGGCATCTTGAATAAATATTTAGCTGCAAAAGTAAACATTGCGCCGTAGAAGTTGCGCAAATGGTGCCAGCTAACTTTAGAGGATTGCACCTGCTGTTGTATCACAAATGTTTTGGCGAAGTAATAATTACGGAACCCTTCCAGTCGCATACGGTATGAAAGGTCAATATCATAACCATAAACCGGAAAACGCTCATCAAACAAACCGGTTATCTTGATTGCTGATTTACGCAACAGCATAAAGCAACCGTTAAGCACATCAGTTTCAGTATTTTCAAATTCTTCAACCCAGCCTGCCTCGTAATGCGGGCTAAACAGGCGCGATTTAGAAAACAAGCGGGCCAAACCGGTAAATCTGAAAAAGTTTACCCAGGCAACCGGCATTCCTTTTTTTGATTCAGGAATAAAGTGACCTTCAGCATCAAGCATCCGTACGGATAAGCCACCTACATGCGGATGGATATCCATAAACTGCAGAACCTTATCCAACGTATCTTCACTATTAATGACAGACGGATGCATAATTAAAACATAATCGCCGGTTGCAATTTCTATCGCCTGGTTAACCGATTTGGCAAAACCTAAATCTTTGTCATTAACCATCACATTTGCATCCGAAAACTCGGCCTGTACCATGGCAACCGACCGGTCGACCGAGGCATTATCTACCACTATCATTTCCATCTCCAAGGCATGCGCAGCTTTTTGCAGAGCCGAAAGAGCATTTCGCAATGGCTTGCACATATCCTGGTTAACAATGATGGCAGATAGTTTCATATTATATTTTAACGAGCGAATTTTCGTACGGAACGCGGGTTGTGATTGACCGCCCTAAGGTAATCTCATCCACGTACTCTAATTCACCTCCAAACGCTATGCCACGGGCAATGGTTGATATACTAATATTATAATCTTTTAACTTTTTATGTAAATAAAAGATAGTAGTATCCCCTTCCATGGTTGCGCTCAGCGCAAAAATCACTTCTTTCACTTCATTCGCCCTGATTCGCTCAATTAATGACTCTACTTCCAGGTTAGATGGACCTACTCCATCCATCGGCGAAATCAGTCCACCAAGCACATGGTATACACCACTGTACTGATTTGTATTCTCTATGGCCATCACATCGCGCGTATCCTCTACCACACAAATGGTGTGATGGTCGCGTTTGTACGATGAGCATATCTCGCAAACGGTATAATCAGATATGTTATGGCAGGTACGGCAATGTTGAATTTCGTTACGCAGCTTCGTCATGGCAACACTAAAACGCTCCACATCAGGCTTATCCTGGTTAAGCAAATGCAACACCAGCCTGAGCGCCGTTTTTTGCCCTATTCCGGGCAGTTTAGTGAACTCCCCAACAGCATTCTCCAACAATTTTGACGAAAAATTCATACATCAAATTTACAAAAATTGCGCCTAAAAATAGGTCAGTACACCGTCATCTGCTATTAAAATCAACGGTTGCATTTTCGTTTTTTTTAACCCTTAGACAAGCAGCATAAAAGTTTTTATATTAGCTTGCACACACTAACATCAGCCCGCGGGCTAATGCCAAATGCTAACCATATCAAACTGACTATTTTAAGTAAACAACTATGTCGCCAGGAACTCTACTCATATTTATTGCCGGATACTTTTTGGTGCTTATCCTCATCTCCTACCTCACCTCGCGCAAATCATCCGATAACGATACTTTTTTCGTAGCCAACCGCAATTCTAAATGGTATTTGGTAGCTTTTGGTATGATTGGTACTGCCTTAAGCGGTGTTACTTTTATATCGGTACCCGGTAAGGTGGGCGCTCCCAGCGGCGACCAGTTTGCTTACTTTCAGTTTGTGCTGGGAAATGCAGCAGGCTTTATCATTATTGCCACGGTGCTGTTGCCGCTTTATTACCGCTTGCAGGTAACCTCTATTTACAGCTACATCGAAAATGCTTTGGGTCGTTGGAGCTATAAAACGGCAGCTACCATATTTTTAATAAGCCGCACCATTGGCTCGTCTTTCCGGTTGTACCTGGTGGTAATTGTATTGCAGAAATTCATTTTTGACAGCTATGGTATTCCGTTTTGGGCAACGGTGCTGCTTTGCCTGCTGCTCATTTGGTCGTACACATTTAAAGGCGGATTAAAAACCATCATTATTACCGATAGCCTGCAAACGCTGTTCCTGGTCTCGTCTGTGTTTTTATCTATCTATTTTATTTGCCGCAGTTTAGACTACAACCTGTTCGAGGCGGCAGATGCCATTAAAAACAGCAGCTACTCTAAAATATTTTTCCTGAACGATTTTGTAAGCAGCAAATTGCACCTGAGCAAACAGTTTTTAGGCGGGTTATTTATCACTGTAGCCATGACCGGGCTTGACCAGGATTTGATGCAGAAAAACCTGAGCTGTAAAAACATCGGCGAAGCACAAAAAAACATGTTCAGTTTTACTGCGGTATTTGTGGTAATTAACATCTTCTTTTTGAGCGTGGGTGCCTTATTGTATTTATACGCCGCCAAAAACGGTATCACGGTCGAGAAAACTGATTACCTTTACCCTACCATTGCACTCAGGCATCTGGGTTTGGTACCGGCTATTGTGTTTATGCTGGGATTAACGGCCGCCACCTTTGCCACTACCGACTCGGCCCTTACGGCTTTAACCACTTCTTTTTGCGTAGACTTTTTAAACTTCAACAAACGCAGCGATACCAACAGCCCCGCCATGGTTAAGGTGCGCCATTATGTGCATATCGCCTTTTCGGCATTGATGTTTTTAACCATTATTTTATTTAACGCAGTAAATAATGATGCCGTGGTGAGCGCTATTTTCAAAGTAGCCTCTTATACATACGGTCCGTTGCTTGGCTTGTACAGCTTTGGTTTGTTTGTGAGCAGCAGGCAGGTAAATGATAAACTGGTGCCATTTATTTGCTTAATATCACCTGCTATCTGTTACTTTTTAAGCACTGAGTCTGCCAAAATTTTAGATGGGTATGTTTTTGACAACGAATTAATCATTGTGAATGGTTTAATTACCTTTGGCGGCTTGCTGCTAACCTCAAAGGCTAAAACTAAAATAGCAGCGTTATAGTTAATTTAAATTTGACAGCATGACAAATGATGATAAAATAAGACAAGCTTTCCATAACCAAAACTGGCACGAGATTAAAGTAACAGACTCTTGGCAAATTTTTAAGATTATGGCCGAGTTTGTTGATGGCTTTGAAAAACTGGCCAAAATTGGTCCCTGCGTATCTATTTTCGGTTCGGCCCGTACGCATAACGATAACCCTTTTTATAAACTGGCTGAAGATACCGCCCGCCTGCTTACCGAGCGTGGCTTTGGTGTAATTTCCGGCGGTGGTCCAGGTATTATGGAGGCAGCCAACAAAGGCGCTTACGAAGCCGGTGGTAAATCGGTAGGTTTAAACATTGAGCTGCCGTTTGAGCAGTTCCACAACAAATATATCGACAGGGATAAACTATTGGAGTTTGATTACTTTTTTGTACGCAAAGTAATGTTTATGAAGTACTCGCAGGGCTTTATTGTACTGCCCGGCGGTTTTGGTACCATGGACGAATCCTTCGAGGCGATTACGCTGATACAAACCGGTAAAATTGCCCGTTTCCCGATTGTGTTTGTAGGGGTTGATTACTGGAAGGGCCTGTTTGACTGGGTAGAAGAAAAAATGCTGAACAGCGAACGCAATATCAGCCCCGACGATTTAAACTTATACCGCGTGGTTGACACTGCCGAAGAAGCAGTAGAACACATCTTCCGTTTTTACGACAAGTATCTGCTCAAACCCAACTTTTAACGGTTTCAGCTCTCAACTTTTATGGGTGGATAACATTACAGTTGCCCGCATCTATTCAACAAACCGGATATTTCAAAACAGGAATATCCGGTTTGTTGCTTTTACAGCAGGTTTCAGTTCCATAATTCTATAAGGCTTATCAACTCATTTGCTCATCGGCAATTTTGATTAACAAGTACCTATCAGTGACGCAACGCAACAATGCATTCGATTAAAACCTCCATTATCCGGTATGATTTCTTTATTTTGCGGATATGGAGCAACCTGCACAACCTAAGCGCGAGCCTGCCCTGGGCTTCATTTTCGTTACGTTACTGATTGATGTTACCGGTTTTGGTATCGTCATCCCGGTTTTTCCAAAACTGATAGAACACCTGATTCATGGCAATTTAAGCGATGCGGCGCGGTACGGCGGTTGGTTAACTTTTGCTTATTCTGTGATGCAGTTTTTATTTGCCCCGGTACTGGGTAACCTGAGCGATAAATATGGTCGTCGCCCAGTACTATTGGGTTCCCTGCTGGGTTTCGGCATCGATTATACTTTTCTGGCATTCGCGCCCAGCATATGGTGGCTTTTTGTTGGCCGTATTATAGCAGGTATAACCGGCGCCAGCTTTACCACGGCATCAGCTTATATTGCCGATGTTAGCACGCCCGAAAAGCGTGCACAAAACTTCGGTATCATTGGTGCGGCTTTTGGCCTGGGTTTTATTATTGGCCCGGTGCTGGGTGGTGTTTTAGGGCAATACAGTACCAAACTACCGTTTTTAGCCGCAGCAGCTTTAGCCATCCTGAATGCGATTTACGGTTATTTTATCCTGCCCGAATCATTAGCCAAAGAAAACCGCCGCGAGTTTGAACTTAAAAGGGCCAATCCCATAGGTTCATTAATGCAGCTTAAAAAGTATCCAGCCATCAGCGGACTCATTGCCTCACTTATTCTTATTTATATTGCCGCCCATGCCGTGCAAAGCACCTGGACGTTTTTTACTATGGAACGTTTTAAATGGAGCGAGTCATTGGTAGGTTACTCACTGGGTTTTGTGGGATTATTATCGGGCCTGGTGCAAGGTTTACTCATTCGGATTACCATCCCTAAACTGGGGCAAAAAAAGAGCATTGTTTACGGCTTGCTGTTGTACAGCATTGGCTTGTTTTTATTTGCCTTTGCCAACCAAAGCTGGATGATGTTTGCCATACTGGTACCTTATTGCCTGGGTGGCATTGCAGGCCCGGCGCTGCAGGGCTTAATCAGCACCCAGATTCCGTCCAATGAGCAGGGCGAACTACAGGGCGGATTAACCAGTTTAATGAGTGTTACTTCCATTGTTGGCCCACCGCTCATGACCTCATTGTTTGCCTGGTTCACCGGTAAAAATGCGCCGTTTCAGTTTCCGGGAGCGCCGTTTTTGATGGGCGCTATACTGATGCTGTTAAGCACGGCGCTGGCAGTGCGCAGCTTTAAAAATGCGCGGAAGCTAACACCGTCAATGTAATTAGGCCGTCGCAGAGTACATTATCTTCTAAAATCAAACATTTTTACGCCAATTCATTTTAACTGGTGGTATCTTTTTATAACACATGAGCGAAGCTGTTAAGCCCAAACGCCCTGCCGCACTGGGATTTATTTTTGTAACCGTATTTATTGACGTGCTGGGCTTGGGCGTTATTATACCCGTACTTCCCAAATTGCTCGAACAAATAGGACATGTAGATGTAAGTATGGCTTCGCAATTGAGCGGTTATCTTACGTTTGCCTATGCCTTAATGCAATTTATATTTTCGTCGGTATTGGGTAACCTGAGCGACCGTTATGGTCGCAGACCTGTCTTGTTGCTTTCACTCTTTGGTTTCGGTATTGATTATCTGTTGATGGCCTTTGCTCCTACTGTATTCTGGCTTTTTGTGGGCCGCATCATTGCGGGTATTGCGGGTGCCAGTAGCACCACAGCTACAGCCTATATTGCCGACGTAAGCACCGGGGACAAACGCGCCGCCAACTTTGGCTTGATTGGTGCGGCTACCGGTCTGGGTTTTATAGTAGGTATTGGCTTGGGCGGATATTTAGGCGATGTAGGTCTAAAAATACCTTTTATGGTAGCCGCAGGTCTGGCCTTACTCAATGCCTTGTATGGCTATTTTGTGCTCCCTGAGTCGTTAGCGCCCGAAAATCGCCGACCATTCGACTGGAGAAGGGCTAACCCGGTTGCGGCTTTAAAACGTTTAAACAGATATCCGGCTATATCCGGGCTGGTAAGCGCCTTTACTTTAGTTTACATCGCCTCCAAAGCGGTAGAAACCGTGCTGGCCTTTTTCCTGATTGAAAAATTTAAGTGGAGCATGAGCAGCATCAGCAGCCTGGGGATTTTTATCGGGGTACTGCTCATTGGTATACAGGGCGGACTCATCCGCCTCATCATCCCTAAATTAGGGCAGGAAAGAAGCATTGTAACCGGCTTGCTTTTTTACGCCATTGGTTTAACCTTAATTGCATTTGCCACCCAAGGCTGGCAAATGTACCTATTCATGATTCCGTACTGTTTGGGCGGTATATCGGGCCCGGCATTGCAGGGGTTAATTACCAGCAAGGTAGAAGCTAATGAACAAGGCGAACTGCAAGGAGGACTGAATAGTTTAGTCAGCATAACCACGGTAATTGGCCCGTTATTGATGAGCAGCTTGTTTGCGCATTTCACCAACCCTAAAACATCGTCTATCTATTTTCCGGGAGCGCCTTACTTGTTGGGTGCTATCCTGATGCTGACGAGTACCTTTATTGCTATAGCCAGCTTTAAAAAAAATACGCTTGTTAAGTCGTAACCTAACAAGCGCATAGTATATGATAATTCGGCTTGATGCAAACCACTTTACGGGTGCCGTTTATCTCAAAGAGGTCAATCCGAAAAACTTAAACTGCCCCTGCTCTTTTACAAACTGAAAAGCGTAACGTACGCCTTCGTATCCCTTTATTTTATCGGGCTGACGGGTTACATACCAGATGTCGTACACGTTTAGTACTTCGTCGGTCGTTTTAATATTCTGAGGCTTGTAATTTTTAATCTTTTCGGTTACTACAAAATGTTTGGTTGTCTGCACAGCTTCCCAAAGCTTGGTGCGCGGCAGGGTACGCAAAGTGCTTTTAATATAGGCATCAGCCGTTACCAATTCATTGGCTGTGTTAGATTGCGTGGCGCAAGGCTGGCAATACACCCGGCTTAACGAAAGCTTTTTCAGGGTACGCACATTTTTTGTGGCTAAGGCTTTGACATATTGCTTCCAAACCGCCTCTACAGCCAACGAGTCGGTTTTAGAAGTTTTAACCATTTTCATCTGCTGCCCGCACGACGATAGTAAGCAAACCCCTAAAGCAGCGGTAATAAAAATATATTTTGTCATTTGTAGTAGTTAAATAAGTGAAACTATAAAAACGGGTAATTAGCCAGATAATTACCCGTTTTTATAATACCACAATAAACGCAAAATACGCGTATGTGTGTTTTAACAGCTATATAAATTTTCAACATCAGCGCACCCGCCTCGCTATAATGGCATAAGGTTGACCAAATTGCTGCCGGGCAAACCGTGTTTCAAGCGCCTTAAAACTTATCTTTGCCCACTTATGCTGATACATCAATTTTATGATACCGATTTGGCACATGCCTCTTACGCTATTTTACGGGCAGGCCAAATTATAGTTATTGATCCGGCACGCAATCCGCAGCCTTATTACGATTTTGCTACCTTGCACGAGGCCACTATTACAGGTGTGATAGAAACCCACCCGCATGCCGACTTTGTAAGTTCGCACCTCGAAATTCATGAAACTACCGGGGCAACCATTTATGTTAGCCGGTTGCTGGGGGCAACTTACCCGCACCAAACTTTTGATGAGGGTGATACCATCACACTATCGGATATAACTTTACAAGCCATCAATACCCCCGGGCATTCGCCCGACTCGATATGCGTTTTGGTGACCGACGAAAACGGACTAAGCACTACCCTGTTTAGCGGGGATACCTTGTTTGTGGGTGATGTTGGCCGACCGGATTTACGCGAAGAAGCCGGCAATATCACGGCCAAAAAAGAAGACCTTGCCCGGCAAATGTATCATACCACCCGGCATAAATTAATGACTTTGCCCGAGGATGTGGTTGTTTACCCGGCACACGGTCCTGGCTCATTATGTGGTAAAAACATGCGCCCGGATTTGCAAACCACCATTGGCCGCGAACTGCGCGAAAATTATGCGCTGCAACTGATGGACGAATTGAAGTTTGTAAACGACCTAATTGCCGACCAGCCATTTACACCGCAATATTTTGGTTTTGATGTAGAACTGAATAAACACGGAGCTCCGGCTTATGCACAAAGCCTTGCAAACGTACCACACTTATCTGCGGACAGTGTTTTGACTGAAGGTGTTTTAATTATAGATACCCGCCCCAAAGCCGATTTTGATAGCGGGCATATAAAAGGTGCAGTTAACCTGCAGCTACAGGGCAAATTTGAAACCTGGTTAGGCGCCATAGTTATCCCTGAGGAGCCCTTTTACCTGATTGCAGCCGACGAAACCAAGTTGGAAACGGCATTGGCTCGTGCAGCTAAAATTGGCTACGAACGGCAAATTAAAGGCGCTTTACTTAACCCGCTGCAAGCCAAACAGGTTTCGGACGAACTGGATTTAGAAGCCTTTAAAGCTAATCCTGACGACTTTACCATCATCGATACCCGCAACTTGAACGAAATTAATGCAGGCCTGCTGTTTAAACAGGCATTAACTATTCCGTTACCCGAAATACGTAACCGTATAAACGAGATTCCTACTAATAAACCCATCGTGGTGCATTGTGCCGCCGGATATCGTTCGGCAGCAGCGCGCAGCATTTTGAGCGGGCAGATTAGCGCCGTACCAGTTTACGATTTGGGAGAAGCCATCACCACTTTTAAATAAATCGCGTTTCACAATCACTACCTGCATATCTATATAAACAGCTATGAGTAATTTATCTATCGTAACTACGGCCGATGGTTCAAAAACCATATTTAATGCCGAGGTGGGCGAAAATTATCATTCTAAACATGGGGCGTTGCAAGAAAGCCAGCATGTATTTCTGAATGCAGGGCTGCGTTATTTTTTGGCAGGCACGGATAGCACCGAAGTATCGGTATTAGAGGTAGGCTTGGGTACCGGGCTAAATTTTTTGCTGAGTGCTGATTTTTGTACTGCCAAAAATATCGCCCTCCATTATACAGGCATTGAGGCTTACCCGCTCAGCCAGGAAATGATTGCGCAAACCGGTTATGAAGCGTACGTTTCTGCACCAATGTGGCAGGCTTTTTTAAAAGAGTATCCAAATTCATTGAACCGTTCGGTACAGCTCAATCTAAATGTAGCGTTATTTACAGCACATACTACGCTGATGGATTTTAATTCAGAGCAGCAGTATGACGTTATTTATTTTGATGCTTTTGCCGCCATCCATCAACCCGAAATGTGGAATGAGGTAGCAATACAGCATACCGTACAATTTTTAAAGCCCGGCGGCGTGTTTGTAACCTACGCCATTACCGGCAATTTAAAACGACAGCTTAAGGCGCTGGGCTTAAAAGTAGAAAAAGCCCCTGGTGCGCCCGGCAAGCGCGAGATGCTCAGGGCCACTAAATTAACCGAAGCCAACCTGTAATACTTACCTTTGTAAAAAAAATTGTTATGCCTTTAACTCCTCCATATACCGCCGGCAATCCTGAATCAGGCTTTACCAGACTGTTAACTATCTTGAATGATTTGCGCGAGAATTGCCCTTGGGATAAAAAGCAAACTTTTGAAAGCTTACGTCATTTAACTATCGAGGAAACTTACGAGTTATCGGACGCCATTTTAAGCAACGACACTACCGAGATAAAAAAGGAACTGGGCGACCTGATGATGCACCTGGTGTTTTATGCCCGCATTGCATCAGAAACCAATACTTTTAATATTACCGATGTATTAAACAGCGTTTGCGATAAGCTTATTAACCGCCACCCGCATATTTACGCCGATGTGGATGTTGACAACGAAGAGGACGTAAAACGCAACTGGGAACAAATCAAACTTAAAGAAGGCAATAAATCGGTTTTAGGCGGTGTACCTGCTTCGTTGCCTGCTTTGGTAAAAGCGGCCCGTATTCAGGAAAAAGCCCGCGGTGTTGGTTTTGACTGGGAAAACAAAGACCAGGTTTGGGAAAAGGTTGAGGAGGAGATGCAGGAATTCAGGCAGGAATACAATACTGACGATAACACGGTGATTGACCAAGAACGCGCCGAAAGCGAGTTTGGCGACCTGATGTTTTCGCTCATCAATTACGCACGCTTTGTAAACATCAATCCCGAAAACGCGCTCGAAAAAACCAATCGTAAATTCATCAAACGCTTTCAATATTTGGAAAGTCAAGCGGCAGCCAGCGGCAAAAAACTGCAGGACATGACCCTGGCTGAGATGGACGTTTACTGGAACGAGGCAAAAAAATTATAATTTTTTTTGCGGGTACCTGTTACACCCGCCTGTTTTTATGCGTAAGGGCGTTGTATACTATTAACAACGTTTTATGAAAAAGCAAGTACTTGGCCTCTTAACCGCTTTAGCAGTGGTTGCTGCGGGCTGTATGAAAACCAATAATAATGATGTGACGCCCGTGCTTCAGCCGCAGGGAAAATTTTCGGGTACTTTTCAGCGCATCCATTACGCACCCGCCACTAAAAAGTACGACACCATTAAGCTTGGCTTTCAGTTAGAATTGGTAAACAATACTTTTAAGGTAACCGGCGATACCTCTAAACACGCCGGCAGCTACGGCACATTTGGCTACAATGCCGCCCAAATACAGTGGGTTGATGCTACGGTACCGACAGGGTCTAACAGCTTAAATCTTCCTAAATACCATTTGTATGGCAATTATAACTATGCTTATGATGGCACGGCCTTTCAATTCCAAGCCTTTAACGATACTTTGAAGTACTTTTATGATTTGAAAAAAGTCACTAATTAAACAGCAAATTAGCAAAGCAGATATTTTTAGTACTGAATGCTCGAAACCACCAGCAGCGCTGAATACGAACTGATTCAGCGCTGTCAGAAAGGCTCACTAAAATACCAGGAACAGTTGTATAAGCAGTTCTATGGCTATGCTATGGGTATTGGTTTGCGTTACTGCGATACCCGCGATGATGCCCTGGAGGTGGTTAATGATGCATTTATTAAAGTCTTTAATACGATAAGCACTTTTAACCTCGAAAAATCATTTAAAGCCTGGATACGCCGTATTATTATTAATACGGCGATAGACAGGCGGCGCAAAGATTTAAAGTACCAGCTGCATACGGATATGGAGTATGCCAGCCACATCGGGCACAACCATACGGCTATACAGCAGCTTAACGCTAAAGATATTTTAAAGCTGATGGATGGTTTGCCTGCCCTGCAACGGGCCATATTTAACTTGTACGAGATTGACGGATATAACCACGACGAAATTGCAGCCATGCTGAATATCCCCGCCAATTCATCGCGGGTTTATTTGAGCCGGGCAAAAGAGAAATTACGCAAAGCATTAACCCACACAGCGCAAGGCCATGAGTGAAGAGTTTGACGACGAATTAAGCAAACATATAGCCCACGTATTTGACCAATACGAGGATACCGCTCCTGCCGAGGAGGGCTGGCTGTTGCTGCGTCAAAAATTTCCGCCAAAAAAGAAACGCAGGATATTGCCTTTATGGTGGAGTGTGGCTGCTGCTTTATTGATTGCTGCTTTATTCGGACTTTGGTTTTATAATCAGCCACAACAATCAAAAGCCTTCATCGCTAAAACAAAAATCAAAACGCAACCTGCAGATACGCTGATACAGAACAATCCGCATAGCACTACAAAACAATTACAACCAGCGGCAAAAAATCAATCTGCGGATGAGGCCCTGTATGCTGCCACTGATGGCAAAAAAGTTAATCAAAAACATTCCAACGCATCAAAGCATAACAGTGCTTACTCGCCTGAATTAACGGCTGCAAATACTTTTGATGAAATCGGGAATATCAAAAATCAACCAATGCTCGCATCAAGTCGGGCTCGAAGTAGTGGTACGCCGAACATAGTTAGTGGCAGTAATCAGCCGGAAGCTATGCGCGGGGCGTCAGAAAAAACGGGAATTACTTCTGTTAACACCAATAATGCGATAGTACGAAATACTGACAGTGCACAAAATGTAGGCGTATCGCTGATGGCCGAACAACGCGTACAACAACATCCTGAAAAAAGTACCACACTCTACGGTGATTCAGCAACTATCCGTAAAAACTCGGGAATGGAAAGACTGTTAGCCGCCGAACAACGGGTGGAGCAGGCTCAAAAAACTAAAAAAAGCACGGTGGCTGCCGACAAAAAAGTGTTGTTTAACATTTATGCCGCTACTTATTTTAACTATGCCGAAGGCAGCAAAACCCAATTGAATACCGGGGCCGGCGTAAGTACAGATATTAAACTTGCCGGAAACTTTAAATTATCAACCGGCGTTGCCATTGGTAAAAATACGTTGAATTATGATGGTCAGCCAACCCGGATGGGAGGCTCTAGAAGTGCTTATAGTGATGCTTTGAGTATGTCTGCCCCGGTGGCGCTTAACCATGACAATACATTGCTGGGCAGTGTAGCTTCTCGGGTCGCCACCGTACCGGTAGTAAGTGCCTACAACGTGAGCCTGACTGGTTTAGACATACCGTTGAACATCAAATACGAATTTAACCCGAAGAAAAACGACAGCTATATTTCGGCAGGCTTAAGTTCGGGCACGTTCATTACCGAGAACTATACTTATCGCTTTGATAACACACCGAATGCCTTTGGCGTATCCAGCAATCTGACTGACGCCACCACCCGGCGCAGTTTCAGTCGGTTCGACTTTGCACGTACACTCAACCTGTCGGTAGGTATGGGGTATCAAATCAGCAAACAGAACCGCCTGATTATTGAGCCGTTTCTCAAATATCCGTTAAGTGGCTTAGGCTCAGAGCAGATTAGATTTGGTGCCGGCGGCTTGAACCTGCGCTTTAAATTTCAGTAATAAATTATTTAAACCGGATAGCTTTAACCGGTGATATTTTGCTAACCAGCATGGATGGCAGCAATAATACCAGTAGACATATCACCAAGGTGCCCAGGTTAAGCAATAACACATCGGTGGCGTGTAACTCAATAGGTACAAACTTCATGTAATACGAGGCCTCATCTAATTTAAAGAAATGCGTGGATTGCTGAAACCAGCTTAGCCCTACCCCTAACAGGTTACCGAGCAATAAACCTACGCCAATCAGATAAGCGGCATTGTATAAAAATATAGACTGTATGCCCCAGTTGGTAGCCCCTAAAGCTTTAAACATACCAATCATGGCCGTACGCTCCAGTATCATAATCAGTAAAGCAGATATCATGTTGATGACGGCTACAATAGTCATTAGGATGAGCATCACCTGGGTATTGACATCGAGCAGTTTTAGCCATTCAAAAATTGTTGGGTAAATATCATCTACCGTGTAAAGGCGCAGGTAGGTTGGCAAAATATTATTTAAATCGGTACCTGCTTGTTTAAGCTTGTCAAAATTATTGGTTTGCACCTCGTAACCACCGGCTTCGCGGGGTGTCCAGTTATTGAGTCTTTGGATGATGGCCAGGTTACCAATCACAAAAGTTTTATCCACATCCTCCACCCCAACATTGTAAATACCTACAATGTTAAATTTACGCGTACGCATGGGCTCCTGCACAAAATACATCAAAAAGCTATCGCCCACCTTGAGCTTTAAACGCGAGGCCGTGTAGTTGGATATCATGATTTGCTTTTGGGCAGCGGCCGAGTCGGCAAAATCAATAAAATCCCCCGCCAGCAAGGTGTTCTTGAAAATGCCCCAGTCGTAGGTTTTGTCTACGCCTTTAAGCACTACACCCTCAATTTCGCCATTGGCTTTGATGATGCCCGGCTTGGTAGCATAGGGCATGATTTCTTTAACCAAAGGCAGTGCTTTAGCCTTGGCCACAAAAGCACTGTCTACCATAAACGGAGAGTTTTCGTACGAGTAATTGTTATCCAGCTTGGTGATTTGAATATCGCCGGCAAAACCCCGAACCTTCCCCTGTATTTCGCGCTTAAATCCTTTAACAATGGCCAGCGACAAAATCATGACACCCAGGCCCAGCATAATACCCAAAATGGCAATACGCACAATGAGTTTTGAAAATGTGCGCTTGCTTTGAAAAGTAAGCCGCGAAGCAACAAAGGATGAAAAATTCAAGGCAAACAGTTTTTTTGTACTTTCGCAAATATGCAGATTTCGTGCCGAATGTGTACATTTCGTTTAGCATGCATTTTTGCAAACCTGTAACCCATTTACCCATGAAAAAAACAGTCACTGTTGCAGCCCTATTGCTTTTAAACATGGCGCTGGCCTGCGGTAGCCCTCAGTCCGCCGGTAAGCCGGCAACCGCTACTAAAAAACATACAGAAGACAAACGGAGACCGTCCGGCAATAT
>CAXYKR010000426.1:0-7172 GCA_964277815.1 uncultured Mucilaginibacter sp.
GCCGTAAGCCTGGTGGCCTACATCCCAAACCAACTGGTCGTAAGGCGTATTTAAAATGTAATGTAACGCAACCGTAAGTTCAACCACACCAAGGCTGGCGCCAAAATGGCCGCCATTCACCGATACCACATCAATAATGTACTGACGCAGCTCTTGACTAATCTGCTCTAAATCGTCTTCGCTAAACTGCTTTAAATCAGAAGGTGAATTGATTTTTTGAAGTAAATCTCCGGCAGGTACTTGCATGTAAATAGTTGAATATTATAACTTACAAAGTAAGCTATTTAAATTGGTATTTTGTTTCAAAAATTGCAACAGCACGTTGTTTAAAGGCTGTTTGGGCAGGAGTGATGTAGCCGTCGTGGCCTGTTATTACACTCCGGTAAAATCATTGGTTAATCATTTACAATCATGGCTTTGGTTTTGTTTCTCAAATTTCATCTAATTTTTATTAAAAAAGTACTTTCAAAAACAAAGTAAAATAAAAGTTTTGTTACTGCAAAATCCTAACGAAGAATTTAGTCATTTTTTCTGTGACTCATCAAAAGCTTAGCGTCATGCAGGCATGGATAAAATGAATCTTATCTGCATATTTGAGTATAAGTTACTCAGTAAATGAAATCTCTTAAACTACTCATCACAATTTTAGCAGCAACCATCTGCTTGTTAGCTGCAGGCTGCAGCAAGCACGAGCCAGGCGTATGGAAAAACGACGAAATACCCTCATCGCAGCGAGAAAATTTTCACGAAATAAACGCCACGCTGCTTGATGGTTTGCAAAAAAACAAACCCGGTATTGTGGAGAATTTAATGTCGAAAGAATTACTCGAAAATACCAATCTGCGTCGTACCATCGAACTTTGCAGCATACATATGCGCCCGGGTAAGAACACAATGCTGGATGAGTACTATATGGTGCATGAGCTTAAAAAAGAACAAAAAGTGAGTTCGCCCAAACGAGGTTTAAACTCTTATTACCTCTTTTATCAACCCGCAGCCCGCGAAATGTATACCGCCATGTATACATTGCAGGATGGCGCAGATAAATGGCTGCTTACGGCTATCTACAACAAGTTGGATTATGGATGGCGTATAACCGATTTAGATTTAAGTCCATATACTAACAACGGAAAAACAGCGGTAGAGCTATACCAGCAAGCCAAGCAAAAATATGAGAAGGGTTACTTGGTTGATGCCTTGAGTGTTATTGAACTGGCGCGTACATGCGCTTTTCCTAACATCATGTGGCATTACAAACAGCAGCCGGACATTGAAGGTTTTTACAGTAATTTAATCAAACGAATGAAGGAGACTTATCCGTTTCCGCTCGTGATAAAACAAGTGCCTACGCAGCCTAAAATTTTTAGAGTATTTAACCAAAATCGCCCGGAGGGTAGTTGTCCAATGATTTATTACATTTCTAAGTTTAATGTAAAAGACAGCGCAGCCGTAAAAAAAGAGCATGAAGCCGTAAAAAAAGTGATTGGCGAGGTGATGCCGGGTATTAATCAGGAGCGTAAATACATTTATTATACGGTTTTTAACGGGATGCCTAATTGGAAAAGCAAACATATTCCGTATCTCGAGATACGCGACGTGCTATAAATTTTGATTGAAGGCTTTTGTTTTAAATGTGGATTGGTTAAATAGAATAGTGTATGACAGATGAGAGTTTTGAAATCCGGCTACCGCAATTTGAAGGTCCGTTTGATTTGTTGCTGTTTTTTATAGAGCGCGACGAGTTAGATATTCATGAAATTGCCATTGCCCGAATTACCGACGATTTTCTGAACTACATTCATCAGATGAGCAGCCTGAATATGGAGGTGGCCAGCGAGTTTATTTTTGTGGCTGCCACCTTAATGCGTATCAAAGCCAAAATGCTGCTGCCTCGCTACGAGGCAGAAACGGACGAAAGTGAGGCCGATAGTAAAGAAGACCTGATTCGGAAACTGATTGAGTACAAAAAGTTTAAAGAAGTTTGCGAGCAGTTGCGCCCGCTGGAAGACGAGCGTTTTAAGCAGGAACGCCGGGGCAATATTGCTGCCGAACTGGCCGGTATCGAAGCCGTAGCCATGCCCGGCGAAGAACTGGCCGACCTGACCCTTTACCGTTTAATGCAGGTTTATGAGCGGGTGCATCGCCGTTACCTGAGCCGGTCTGAAGAGGTGACACACACGGTAGTGCAATACCCATATACCATTGAGCAGCAAAAAAAGGCTATTGATGATTTGCTGCGCATTAACGGGCGGCTCGATTTTGATGCGATGCTCAAAAATTCCGAAAATAAGGTGCATTTTATCTACAACTTTTTGGCCATGCTGGAAATGCTGCAGCAGGAGTTGATAGACATTCAGATAGGGCTTAATTACAATAATTTTTGGATTGCTTCCAAAACACCACGCTGATTTTGATTAACTTAGGCCCCTTGTAAACATCATGAAAAAAGACAAACTGATATTCCAATTATTAGACGATGAGCAGCAACGCCAGGAAGAAGGACTGGAGCTTATTGCGTCTGAAAACTTTGTTAGCAAACAAGTAATGGAAGCTGCCGGCTCGGTAGCCACCAACAAGTATGCCGAAGGCTTGCCCGGTAAACGTTATTACGGCGGATGCCAGATTGTTGACGAGATTGAAACCATTGCCATTGAGCGCGCTAAAGAGCTGTTTAATGCCGAGTGGGTAAACGTGCAGCCGCACTCGGGTGCGCAAGCTAACGCCGCGGTAATGCTGGCCGTGCTACAACCTGGTGATAAAATTTTAGGCTTCGACCTTTCGCATGGCGGTCACTTAACCCATGGTTCTCCGGTAAACTTTTCGGGTAAATTATATCAGCCTTTATTTTATGGCGTAAAAAAAGAAACCGGTTTAATTGATTATGAGCAACTGCGTGCCACTGCATTGCAGGAAAAACCTAAACTGATTATTTGCGGTGCATCTGCTTACTCGCGCGATTGGGATTATGCTTTCATCCGCCAGGTAGCCGACGAGGTTGGTGCCCTGGTACTGGCCGATATTTCGCACCCTGCCGGCTTAATTGCCCGCGGCTTATTAACCGACCCGCTTCCACATTGCCACATCGTTACTACCACTACCCACAAAACATTACGCGGCCCGCGCGGCGGACTGATTATGATGGGTAAAGATTTTGAAAACCCATGGGGGCTTAAAACACCTAAAGGCGAGATTAAAAAAATGTCGGCTTTGTTAGATGGTGCCGTGTTCCCGGGTACGCAGGGTGGTCCGTTAGAGCATATTATTGCTGCTAAAGCCGTCGCTTTTTACGAGGCGCTTAGCGATAGCTATATGAAATACATTGTACAGGTTAAGCAAAATGCCCAGGCTATTGCCAAAGCTTTACTTGACTTAGGTTACGAAATTGTATCGGGCGGTACAGATAATCACCTGATTTTAATCGACCTGCGTAATAAGGGTATTTCGGGTAAAGCAGCCGAGAATGCATTGGTTAATGCTGACATCACCGTTAACAAAAACATGGTGCCTTTTGATGATAAGTCGCCGTTTGTAACATCGGGTATTCGCATCGGTACCGCTGCCGTTACCACCCGTGGTATGAAAGAGAAACAAATGGAGCAAATAGCCGAGTTAATTGATGCTGTAATTAAAGACCCGGAAAATGAACATTCTTTAAAGAAAGTACGTAAACAGGTACATGCGTTAACCGAAAAGTTTCCGCTGTACAACTAAACAAAACTATTGAGTAAGTAAGTGCATATGGTAACAGAGCATTGGCCGGTACCCGTAAATGAAGACGAGCGTCTAAAGGCGCTGGAGTCTTATGACATCCTGGATACCATCCCCGAGGCTGAATACGATGCACTTACCCGTTTAGCGTCTTATATATGCCAGGTGCCGCTTGCATTCATCTCTTTTATTGATGGCAAGCGGCAATGGTTTAAATCTACCCTTGGCCTCACTATTAATGAGGTGCCACGGGCCGATTCGTTTTGCCGGTACACCATTATGAGCGATAATCTCGTAGAGGTGGAAGATGTGCGGCTGCACGAAATATTTGCTGAAAGTGAATCGGTAAAAGGAGAATTTGGGCTTCGCTTTTATGCCAGCGCCCCGTTAATTGACCCCGACGGTTACCGGTTAGGCTCACTTTGTATATTCGACCAAAACCCCAAAGTACTTACTGCAGACCAGCGCGATGCTCTGCAAACACTGGCCAGCGAGGTGATGTCGCACCTGGCTATACGCAAGCAAAAAAAAGAACTTGAATTCAGACTTAGGCAGCACGAAGACTTTTTTACGCTTTTCAACAGTTCATCCGAAATCCACCTCATTGCCGACGAAACTTCTAAAATAGAGCATATCAATAATGCGGTAGAAGCCATTATGGGCTATCAGCCCAGGCAAGTGATAGGTCATTCGCTTTGGGAGTTTGTGGTTGGTCAAAACCGCGAACAATTTGTTCCGCAGATAGAAATGGGTTTGCAAACCCATCATTCTTTTGAGCTGGAAACCTGCGTATTAACCAAAAGCGGCGAAGAAAAGTGCATAAGTTGGTCGGCTATTAACCGTAATGGAAAATGGTATGCCAGCGGCCGTGACATCACTGAGCATAAAAAAGTGAGTGCCCAGTTGGAGCAACTCTCGCTGGTAGCCAGCAAGGTGAGTAATGGTGTAGCTATTACCGATGCTAATAACCGAATTATCTGGACTAACGAGGCTTTTGAAAACATAACAGGTTACAATTTTGCCGACTTATATAACCGGCAAATGGGTGATGTTTTTAAAGGTGATTACAGTGACCCGAAGATTAATAACCGCATACAGGATTTACTGAAAACCGAAAAAGCTTTTGAGATTGAAGTGAAGATTGAGCATAAAGACGGTCATTTGATGTGGCTGTCGGTTATGAATTCGCCTGTTGTGGGTAACGATGGTAAGATTGAAAAGTACATCAAAATACTGCTTGATATTACCGCCCGTAAAAATGCAGAGAGTGATTTGGAAATCCTGTCGTTTGCATCGGCTAAATCTCCAAGTGGCGTCGTAATACGTGATAAAGATGGCGTGATTGTATGGATTAATGAGGCTTTAGAGCGGATATTAGGTTACTCGCTTGGCGAGTTAAAGGGTAAAACCTTTGGCAATATGCTCATTGGCGAACAAACCGATTTGAGAATTGCCAACCATGCCAAACAGGCGTATGATAAGAATACACCTTATGAGATAGAGATACAACTTTATAGAAAAGATGGAACACCAGTTTGGGTATTCCTGTCCAATAGTCCGTTTTTTAACGACGAAGGACAGTTAGAGCGGCAGGTTACCGTTTGCGTAGATATTAACGAGCGCAAAATAGCCGAAAGCCAGTTAACCATGCTATCGCTGGTAGCCAGCAGCACGGTAAGTGGTGTGGTTATTAATAATAGCGAAGGTAAAGTAGAGTGGGTAAATACAGCCTTTGAAAACATTACCGGCTTTAATTTAGACGAGGTTAAAAACCAGCATTTAGGAGATGCACTGAAAGGCGAGCTAACGGATTACGGGATTATTGAACGGACCCGTGAGTTGTCTAAAAATAAGCAGTCTTTTGAAATTGATGTGCTGGCCTACCGTAAAGACAGGGAGCCGATTTGGCTAACGGTTATCAACTCGGTGATACTGGATGAAAGCGGTGCGGTTAGCAAATACATTGAAGTGATTATAGATATCACGGCCAGAAAGAATGCGGAACAAGAATTGGTGACTGCTAAAGAAGAAGCGTTGCAGTTAAGCCGGGCTAAGGATATGTTCATATCGGTAATGAGTCACGAGATACGTACGCCGCTTAATGCAGTGATTGGTATGTCGCATTTGCTGTCGCAGGATAACGTGGATGAGTCTCAAACCGAAAATTTGAATATTCTGAAGTTTTCTGCCGAGAATTTAATGACGCTGATTAACGATGTGCTGGATTTTGCTAAAATAGAAACCGGCAACATTGAGTTGGAGCAAGCTAAAGTTGACCTGCGCGATTTAGTACATAGTGTGGCCAGCTCGATGCAGTTTAAGGCATCCGACCATCATATCTATTTTAAAGAAGACATTGCAGCCGATGTGCCCGACTGTATACTGGGCGACCGTACCCGCCTGGTGCAGATTTTACTCAATTTGGCTGGTAACGCCGTTAAGTTTACCGAGCAGGGTGGCGTAACCATTCAATTAAGTGTGGTTGAACAGAGCGCCGGCGAAGTGAAAATCAGGTTTGCGGTTAACGATACAGGTATCGGTATCGCTGCCGATAAAATCGAAACCATTTTTGAATCATTTAAACAGGCTGATGCCGATACTACTCGTAAATACGGAGGTACAGGCTTAGGTTTGGCAATAACCAAACGTTTGATAGAGTTACATCATTCTAAAATAAACGTAGATAGCATACCCGGTTTAGGGTCGAGCTTTTGGTTTGAAATTAATTTTAAGAAAGCAAATAATACTGTTGTGGCTGATACTGATAACGCCCTGAACGGGCTGAATATTAATGTGCTGGTAGTAGATGATAATCAGATTAATCGTTTGTTGATTAACAAGGTTTTAAAGAAATGGGGTATTCAGGCTGAGTTTGCCGAAAACGGGCTGGACGCTGTTGAAAAAGTAACTGCCAAGCCGGAATACGATGTGGTACTAATGGATATTCACATGCCGGTAATGGGTGGATTGGAAGCTACAGGGGTTATCCGCTCAAAAGACGAGGAGTATTTTAAGAAGCTTCCTATCATCGCACTGACAGCTTCAGTGCTGAATAATCAATTAGGCGAAATTAAAGAATCGGGCATGAATGATTTCATCCTGAAACCTTTTGATCCTAAAAATCTGTACGAAAAGCTGAGCCGCTACCAGCGGCAATAAAAAAGCAGGAGCCGCCTTTTACAACAACTCCTGCCAATCGATTATAATTCAAACTTGCCGAGTATTTGTACGCTCATAATCCGGATAAAGTTTCGCATAATCTTAATGATTTAATAAAAGTTTCTTAACAGCTTAGCTCTCAAAGTGTAAATTAGCGGTGGCAGTTTATCATTTTGATAAAACTCATATTAATTTATACAGTGTAAGCAATAGCTGCAATGCTCAGTTTTAAACCGGGTATTTTTAGCAATTCTTGCGCGCAGGCTTCGAGGGTTGAGCCGGTTGTAATAATGTCGTCAACCAGC
>CAXYKR010000427.1:0-12338 GCA_964277815.1 uncultured Mucilaginibacter sp.
CTTAATGGCAGGGTGTGCGAAATGATATCGTTGAGTACTACCTTTTCCTGTTTGATGAGGTCGATGAGGTGATCAATGTAGTTGAGCACCGGTGCCTGGCCTTGTTTTATAGTGATACCTTTGTCAAACATGCGGTGCACTGGGAAATTGTCAAACGGCGTTCCGTAAACACCTACTACGGTAACTGTACCGCCGCGCCGTACGGCTTCGAAACACATTTCAAGCACTTTGATGGTGCCTTTCTCAAAATTCAGCGTAGCTTTCACTTTGTCTAAAAACGACCGTTGCGCTTCAAAGCCCACCGCATCCACGCAAACGTCGGCGCCGCGACCGCCGGTCATCTGGCGTATGGCTTCTACCACGTCCACTTCGTTAGGATTCAGCGTTTCTACCTTGTTGGCCTCCCTGGCTTTGGCTTGGCGGTAATTTACCGGGTCGATAGCGATAACGCGACTGGCGCCGTTAATCCAGGCGGCTTTCTGAGCCATCAGGCCTACAGGGCCCGAACCAAATATGGCAACCACTTCGCCGCCCTTCATCTGCGCCCAGTCAATGGCCGACCAGCCCGTCGGGAATATATCTGTTAAAAACAACACTTGGTCGTCGGTCAGATTATCGGGTACAATACGCGGACTCACATCAGCATACGGTACGCGCACATATTCGGCTTGCCCGCCCGAGTAGCCGCCGTATAAGTCGGTATAGCCAAACAGCGCCCCGCCTTTATGGTCTAATAAATCGCCTTGGGGCCCGTAATGCTCCGGGTTAGAGTTTTCGCAATGAGGTGATGCGCCATGAGTACAAAAAAAACAATGTCCGCAGGCAATCGGGAACGGTACCACCACGCGATCGCCGCGCTTCAGGTTTTTCACCGAGGGGCCCACCTCTTCCACAATGCCCATAAACTCGTGCCCCATCACCAAATCTTTCATCTGCGGAATGCCGCCATCTAAGATGTGCAGGTCAGAACCACATATGGCCGTTGAGGTTACCTTTAATATCACATCTCCGGCCTGTTCAATTTTGGGGTCTTCTACCGTGTCAACGCTTATGTCACCCGGCTTGTGAAAAACTGCTGCTTTCATCGATATTTAGTTTTAATTATAAATTATACACTAATAGTTAACAATATTTTGTCTACAAAGTTTTATTATTAATTTATTAGAAATTACTCGGCAAATAAAAGCAACAAAAAGCCGCTGAAAAATGCTTCCAGCGGCTACAAGTGTTTTTATAATTGTTGTTATAGCGACGCAAGGCGATAAGCCACCGACAGACTAAACAAATTAACTTTTACAGATGACCTGTAATCGGTAACGTACATTTTTTTGAAGCCATACTCGTATCTAGCATCAAACGAAAGCCGGCCTACGTCAACGCCGGCGCCTAACAACCAAGCATAATTCTGGTCAACCACCATTAAGCCGTTAATGGTTTGCTGCGCATTATCGGTTTGCTTGTTACCTGTACCAAAAGAAACAAGCGGCCCTGTTTGTATACGTCCGGTAGCCGCATCACCTCCCCATGAGTAGCCAAATAATATAGGTAGATCAACACTCCTGAGGCTTACTGTATTCACAAATTGCTGGCCACTTTGCAGGATTTTGGTGTTCTTTTCAGTATAGTACAATTCTGGCTGTAAATGGAATTTACCTAATGATATCCGGCTGTAGGCACCCGCCTGGTAACCCACCCGAGACTTATCTGTGACTGAATTTGTTGTTGACAGATTAGTTGTATTGACCCCGCCTTTGATACCAAAAGCGACGCGTGGCAATAATGCATTTTGTGCGAAAGCCGACGTGGCCATCGCTAAACTAATAGTTAAGAGGTATAATACGTTTTTCATAAGTAGCCGTACAATTAGATTTGCTTTTAAGGCAACAAAAACTATGCTAATTATTAAAGTATTACTTAAATACTTTTAAAACACAAGATTACCAGTGTAATAATTTAAGATTTTAGTGCGAATGTAGTAATCGTACCGCGCATTAATCAGGTTATTGTTGGCACGGTCCAGGTTGTTTTTGGCTACTATATAATCCACCGAAGTTAAGGCTCCGGCGTTAAAACGAATCTCGGCCGTGCGGAAAGATTCGCGGAAAGCCTCGGTTTGCTCCTGCAATACCTGGTAGCGCTCGTAAGCAGCCGACATATTATTGTAAGCCTGCTCTACGTTTTGTTTAAGCTGTATACGGGTAGTTTCTTCGGTATAGCGCTGTTCCTGCAAGTCTATTTTAGCCAGGGCAACACGATTGCGGTTTAAAAACCCGTTGAGAATAGGCACCTGCAAACCCAGATTAACCTGCGTATTGTAGTTGTTTTTAAACTGGTCGCCATAACTGATTTTTTCATTATTATAAATCTGGTTGGCCGCATACACCGGCTGATTACCGCCGGCTGTTTTTACATACGACCCGGTGTTTACTTCTACCGTGTCAACCAGTACCGAGCGGCGAGCTGCACTGGAATAACGGGTAGCCAGTCCGCCGTTCAGCGAAATCACCGGAAACAAAGCACCTTGGCGCACCTTTACCGCCTTCTCGGCACTCTGGCGCCTCAAAGCAGCAGCTTTAACCAAAGGCAGGTTTTGCAGAGCCAGGTCGTAAACCTGGTCGGCAGTTTGAGTAAACTTCAAGGCGGGCAGCTCGGTGGCATTGAGGCGCTGCAGGCTAATGTCGCGACTGTAGGGCACATTCATGGTTTGCAGCAGGTTAAGCTTGGAGGCTACCAGACCGTTTTTAGCGTTAATCACGGTCAGCTGGTCGGTAGCCAGTTGGCCCTTTACGTCGTAGTAGTCCGAAGGTTTTACTGCGCCATTGGCATTTAACACCTGTAAACGCTGCAGTTGTTGTTTAGATACGGCTAACTGATTGTTGCCCTGCGTTAGCAAGTCTACATTATTAATTACCTGCAAATAGGCGGTAATCACATTAAGGGTAATATCGTTTTTAGCCTGTTCAAAATCCATCCGGCCGGCCTGGTAAGCCAGCGAGGTTTGGCGGATGCTGTTTTGTATGGTTAGGCCGTTAAACAAGATCAGGTTGGCATTTACACCGTAATCAGCATAAGATATCTGCTGATTCAGGTAAGTATTGGTAAATGGGTCCAGGCTTCGGCCGGTGCTTATACCGTGGTTTACGTTGCCGTTTAATGAGGGCAATAAAGCTGCCCGTTGTTGCTGCCAGTAAATGCGGCTGCGCTCCATATCCAGCTCGCTGCGCTTTACAGTGAGGTTATTTTTGATGGCAATATCAATACACTGCTGCAGGTTATACACCGAATCTGCCGGTTGCTGGGCCATGGCTTCGCGGCAAAAAAAGAAACTTACAAGTATAAAAAGGTAACGCATAACCTTATAAAATGATGGATGAGTCTATTTTACCGTCGAGCAGGTTGATGATGCGCGAACCGTACTGTGCATTCTTTTCGGAGTGAGTTACCTGGATGATGGTTACCCCGTCTTCCTGGTTCAGTTTTTTAAATAGCTCCATAATTTCTTCGCCCTGTTTGGAGTTCAGGTTGCCGGTAGGCTCGTCGGCCAGTAACAATTTGGGTTTACTGATGAGGGCACGGGCAATACCCACTAACTGCTGCTGACCGCCCGATAGCTGCGCCGGGAACAAATCTTTTTTACCTACGATGTTAAAGCGGTCCAATGCATCGGCTACCAACGCTTTGCGTTCGGCACTTTTGACGTCCTGGTACAGCAAAGGCGTCTCGATGTTTTCGTAAACGGTCAATTCATCAATCAGGTGGTAAGCCTGAAACACAAAGCCAATATTTTGCTTGTACAGGGCCGAGCGTTGTTTTTCTTTCAACTGATGCACGGGCTCGTTCAGGAAGTACATATAACCTTCGGACGGCTGGTCGAGCATACCGATGATGTTTAAAAGGGTTGACTTCCCCGAACCCGACGGCCCCATAATAGATACAAACTCGCCCTGGTCAACATCCAGGTCTACCTTGTTGAGGACGTAGGTTTTGTTGTTGCCGGTGTTATAGTATTTGGATATTTGTTTGAGTGATAACATGATTGAAGTTATATAATAATGACGATTGCAGACACTAAATAAGTTAAGTTTTATATGTTTCTATAGGTGAAATCCATACCAAAACAACAAATCATTTATTATCAGCCACTTATCATCACAAACATTAAAAACGTTGTTCGTTACCGTAACAAGAATTGTACGGATGCGATACAGTTCATGGGCAGATGCCAATATATACCTAAAAAAAGCAGCCCCGGCATGTTTAGATGCCGGGGCTGCGCTGTAAGTAAGATAATGAATAAATAAATAATTAATCATTCCGCAAGCTTTTAATTGGATTAGCCCCTGCCGCTTTGTACGCCTGTAGTGCCACCGTAGCGTAGGCAATGCCAAAGGCCAGCACGCCGCCCAGTCCTACCAGCCACCAGGGCATGGCGGTGCGGTAAGCAAAGCTTTGCAGCCAGCGACTCATCATCAGCACGGCAATAGGGGTAGCAATGAGCAGGGCCAGCAGCACCAGCTTTAAAAAATCAAACGAGATGAGGTTGACCAGGTCAATCACGTTTGCGCCCAGCACTTTGCGGATACCAATTTCTTTAACGCGTTGTCGTGCGGCAAACATGGCCAGGCCCAGTAAACCTAGGCAGGCAATCAGCACGGCTGTACCGGCTGCACCGATGAAAATGTGGCCCAGCTGTCGTTCAGATTTATACTGGTTGTCATAAACATCATCCAAAAACAAATACGTAAACGGCTCGGCCGGGAAATATTTTTGATAAAGGCTTTGCAGACGGGCAATTTTTGCGGGCATGTTTCCGGCATCTACCTTAAAGGTAAAATAGCCGTCGGCCACGGCCGGTAAAAATATCATGGGTTTAATCTGCTCGTGCAGGCTCAGGTGGTGGTAATCTTTTACCACGCCTACCACTTCAAAATCGCCGCCCCATTTTACGGTTTTGCCGATGATGGATACTTCATCGCGGTAGCCTAACTGTTTCATGGCGGCCTCGTTTAGTATCACCCGTTTGGTTTTAGGCCAGCCGTGCTCCAGCATGGCTGGGGTAAAGGCTTTGCCGTACTTAAAATTGATGTCGTAGGTTGAGAAATATTGATTATCAACAATCAGCATGGCATACGATTTTTTCTCGTCGCCGGGGTTGGCCTGCTCGCCGGTGATGCCCGAGGTGGAAAAATTATAACCCTGCCCCGGTATGTTGTTGGAGGCCGCTACCTGTTTTACAAAAGGCAGTTGCTTGGCCTCGTTCTCGAACGCTACCGAATTATCCATCTGCGAGCTGTTGATGACCGACGGACCGGTGATGACTACCTTGCCCGTAACAGCCATACCCAAATCATGATGCTGCATAAACTGCAACTGGCGGTACAGTACCAACGTAGCGGTTATAAACACCATCGAAATAATAAACTGAAAAACCACCAAACTTTTACGCAGGGTAAGGCCGCCCATAGTTAATACCTCTTTGCGGGCAATGGCACGTGCCGGATTATGCGAACTGATAACCCAAGCCACATATCCACCGGCCAGCAAAGTACCGGCAACCATCAACGCAGCAATAGCAGGCCAAAACAGCCCGGCATTCAATACCAATAATGATAACTGCTTACCGGTAATGCTGTTATATAAAGGCTGCAACAACACAACGGCCAATAGTGCCACAGTAAAACTAACTATGGTGAGTAAAACCGTTTCGGTAATGTACTGGCCGGTCAATTGCCAGCGGGTAGCGCCCAATACTTTGCGAACGCCTACTTCTTTGATGCGGTTAAGAGCCTGGGCGGTCGACAGGTTGATGTAATTTATCCAGGCAATTAAGATGATGAGCACCGCTACGCTGACGAAAGCCGTAACCAGCACCAGGCTACCAAAGGTTTGGTACGGGTAATCAAACCCCGGTGCTATATGCAGATTAGCCATGGGTTGAAAACCAATCTGATCGTTTTTGGCGTCGGGTTTTAAACGGTGCAGCAGGCGGGTAGCTTGGGTGCTGAGGTTATCGGCACTGACGTTAGCCTGACGCAACACGTAGATAAATGCGTATTCGGAGCCCAGTGCGTCCGGGTCGGCCCAGTCGTTACCGTTGCGGGCCGCGGCACTTTTTAAGGTGGAGTAAGATAATAATACATCCGACCGGATATCCGAATTAGCCGGCATATCCTGAAATACCGTGGTAACCGTATAAGTAGTGCTGCCAAACTGGTTAGTCACCTTTACCTGCTTTCCCACCGCTGGTGCATCGCCAAAATACTTTTTTGCCGCCCCTGCCGATATAGCCATGGTTTGCGGCTGACTTAACGAGCCGCTACCCTGCAACACCGGAAAGCTGAATGTTTTAAAAAAGCCATCATCAGTAAACGAAATACCGTCATCACGGAAGGCTTTTACCCCCGACGGACCATCCACAGTTACCACGCCATTACCTACCCCCTCGCCTATGCGTATGCACTGCTCAATACCGGCTACATTGCTTTTAAGCGCGGGGCCAATACCCGGCGGCATGTAGTAGTTGCTTTTGCCGTCTTTATAAAGGTACGACAAGCGGTACAAACGGTCGGCATTTTGATGGAAGCGGTTAGCGCTCCACTCAAAAGCCACGTATTGGGCCAACAGCAAAAACACGGCAAAGCCCAAGCCCAAGCCCAGCATATTAATGCCGGTAAAGGTGCGGTTTCGCCACAGGTTACGAAAAGCGATTTTGATGTGATTAAATAACATAGGTAGGATGTTTAAAGGTTTATAATCAGGTCGCTACATCAAAACATTGTGTTACAGTAAATATAAACTTTTTATTCGCTCCGCAGACTTTTTACCGGGTTGGCAATAGCTGCCTTAACCGACTGGTAACTTACGGTGAGCAAGGCAATCATGATGGCCGTTAAACCGCCGGTTACAAACACCCACCATTCAATCTGCGTACGGTAGCTGTAATTTTGCAGCCAGCGATACATCACTATCCAGGCAATGGGTGTAGCCAGCACAACCGACAATAAAATAGGCTTTAAAAACTCTTTAGAGATCATAGCTGTAACATTGGCTACCGATGCGCCCAGCACTTTGCGTACGCCAATCTCCTTGGTGCGGCTTGCAGCCATGTAAGCAGCCAAGCCAAACAAGCCCAGGCATGATATTAAAATAGTCAGCACAGCAAAGATGCCCGCCAGCTTACCCGTACGTTGCTGCTCAGCAAATTTGTGCTGGTACTCCTGGTCGGTAAACGAGGGGACGAACGGAAATGCAGGATTATATCTTTTAAATATAGCCTCGACTTTTTTTAACGAGGCACTAACCGGCTGGTTGGAGTTGAGGCGGATGTTGATGCAATTGTTCCAGTCCATTTTAGGCCCTGCAATCAACATTGGATTCATGGCCTCAAACGGCGACTGCCATACAAAATCTTTAAACACACCTATAATGTGCCATTTTATACCTTCGTGGCTTATCACTTGACCGACGGCATTTTTAAAATTCATGATGCGTGCGGCCGACTCGTTGATTAGGCATGCTGTTGAATCGGTGGGATAAGTTTGCGGGTCGATATCGCGGCCACTGGTAAATTTCAGTTTCATAGTTTTGCCAAAATCGCCGAGGGTAGCCATACGGTCAAAAGTAATTTTAGATCCCGCCGGCTTACCCTGCCAGTTCACATCCCAAGAGTTAGACTGTGCTACTATCATATCAGCACTGGTAACAGACACGGCGGATGCAGCGCCCGTGTTGAGTAAATCTGCCTTGATAAGCTGTTTGTTTTTATCAATGTCGCCGCTAAAAGGTATATAAACCAAACTTCCTTGCTCATAGCCGTTATCGCGATCCTGCGCGTACTGTATCTGTCTGCGGATGATGATAGTGCTGATTATCATCACTACGGCAAAGGTAAATTGCGTTACTACCAACACCTTACGCGGCGTAACTAAAGCACTTACCTTGCGGTGCGCCCCTTTAAGTACCTGCACCGCTTTAAATGATGACAGGTAGAGCGCCGGGTAACAACCTGCTAGCAGTCCGGTAAATAAAACAAAGCCCATTACACCGGCCATAAAAATGCCGTTGGTGTATGGCAGGTCGAGCCGGGTTTGTATCAGGTTATTAAAATAAGGCAAGCTAACTTGCGCCAACAGCAGCCCCAGCGCACCGGCAATGGCAGCAATAATGACCGACTCTAACAAAAACTGGCCAATTAAAGCCTGCTTTACCGCACCGATGGCTTTGCGTACACCCACTTCTTTGGCGCGCTTGTCGCCCCGGGCGGTACTGAGGTTCATAAAATTGATGCAGGCAATCAGCAGTATAAAACAAGCTACCACAGTAAACAGGCGCACAATTTCAATGCGGCCACCCTCTAACTTGCCGTTTTTAAACACACCCTGCAAATAGTAATCTTTCATGGGGTACATAAACACACGGTTGTCCTCGTTGTGGTTACTATGGCGTATGGTGATGTCACTTACCTTTTGATTAAAATCGGCCAGACCGGTGCCGGGCAGCAGTTGTACATACGTACGGATACTGTTGTCGCCCCAGTACATCCTTTCCTCACCGTACTGCCTTTTTAAAAATGCCCAGGGGGCAATAAAATCTGCTATAAAGCGCGTGTTGGTAGGCATATCTTTCAATACGCCGCCAATCATAAAGTCATACTTGTTATCTAACTTAATCAATTTGCCCACTACATCGGTGCTGCCAAACAATTTACGGGCGAAGGTTTCGGTAATGACTAAGTGGTCGTTACCTGCCAAACAGCTGCCGATGTTGCCGCTCAGCAACGGAAAACTAAACATCCTGAAAAAATCGGGGTCGGCGTTGTAGCCATCGGCCTGTAGTTTTTTGCCTTGGTACTCAGCCAGGTGCTTTTCGTTATAATCAACCCTAACGGCATATTTTACCTCCGGGAACTCCTGCTTAAGCGCCGGCCCCAACGGACTTGGGGTTGACCTCCATATCTGCATTTCGCCCTCGAACATGCTTTTGTTAAACGCCACGTAAATCTGGTTCACGTTTTGATGAAAACGGTCATACCCCACCTCGTTGTTTACCCACAATGCAATAAGTATGGTTGCAGCCATGCCCATAGCCAAACCGAAAATATTGATAAACGAAAAACCCAGATTGCTTTTAAGACTCCTGAAAGCAATGGTTAGATAGTTTTTAAACATGGTAACAGGTAAATGTGGTTGAAAAATAAAACCGGACGAACGCGCCGACCCTGACAGGTGGGCGAACGTCCGGCTCCTTATAATTACTCGCTGCGTAAACTTTTTACCGGATTGGCAATAGCCGCCCGGATAGACTGGAAACTGATGGTAACGAAAGCCAGAATTAGGGCCAGCGCGGTCGACAGGGCAAATACCCACCAGTGAATGTCAACCCGGTAAGCAAAGCTTTGCAGCCAGTGGCTCATTACCCACCACGCTACCGGGAACGATAATATGGCGGCTACCAGTACCAGTTTTAAAAAATCCTGCGACAGCATCATGACGATGCCGAATACGTTTGCACCCAGCACCTTACGTATACCAATTTCCTTGTTGCGCTGTATCACCATCATAATAGAGATAGCCAGCAAGCCGATGCATGATATGATGATAGCCAACACGGCACCGCTTACAAAAATGCCCGACAAGCGGCGCTCGCTCAGGTACTGGCGCTCGGTGTTTTCGTTAAGCCACGAGGCCAAAAAGGTAGCGTTAGGGTAAAGGCGGTGCCAGCTGCTTTTGATGTTATCATAAGCCCCCACCAGGTTGCCCGGTTTTACTTTTACAAAGATGTAGTTGATTTCAAAATCTTTTAGCATCGTAAGTGTAAGCGGCGCAATATCATCATGCAGCGATTCGAAATTGAAGTTTTTTACAACACCGATAATCTGGGCTTTGGGTTTGCCGTCCAGCATTGGTAAAAAAGTACCAACTAAGTTTTTGCCGCCCAGCTCGCGTGCCATGCTCTCATTAATGATGATGCCTGTGCTGTCGCCTTTAAAGTTGGGGTCAAACTCCCGGCCTTCCAATAATTTGATATCCAGCGTTTTTACATAATCATAATCAACACTTTGCAGGTGGGTGCGCACCTCGCGGTCGTTATAAATAAAACCCAGCACCGACCGCCTTGACGAACCGTCATTACCGCGACCAAAATTCATGTATGCGCCGCTCACCGATACCACGTTGGCATTGTTACGCAACTCGTTGCGCATCAAACGCAAGGCATCTGCCCCCCTGGTACCCTGCTCAACCGGGATGCTGAGCACCTCGGTTTTATTGTAACCCAAAGGCTTGTTACTTAGGTAGTTTATTTGCTGCCAGGTAATAATGGTACAGATAATAAGCAAGGTAGACAGTGTAAACTGGATAACCAGCAAGGTATTACGCAGCTTACCCGGCTTACCACCGCTAATTTTACCCTTAAGCACAGCCACCGTTTTATAGCGCACCATCATTAGCGCGGGGTAAAAGCCTGCAATGGCGGTAACCGCTAAAAACATGAGGATAATGCCAGTAAGGTGAGCCGGCTCTAAGAGCATGCCCAAGCTTATTTTACTTTTAAAAATAGCTTTAAATTGCTTGATAAGCAGCGTACACAGCAGCAGCCCAATAATGGTTGATGCCAGGCAAACCAAAATAGTTTCTACCCAAAACTGGGCAAGCAACTGCCATTTACCGGCACCCAGGGTTTTGCGCACGCCAACCTCGCGGGCACGGGTAAAGCCACGGGCTACCGACAGGTTAATGAAGTTGATACAGGCAATCAATAAGATAAAACAACCAATAACCACCAGGCTTATCGGGTAGGTTTTGCTGATGCCATTACCCTCTACAATGCCGATATCATTGTTAAAATGATTGTCGGCAAAGGGAGCTAAGGCCAGAGAAAAAATATTACCGTTGGCATCGGGTTTGGCACCGTCGCGCTTCAGGTTTTTCAGGTCTTCGGCGTAGTACTTGTTTACAAACGGTTTAATCTGTTGGGTAAAAATAGCGGGGTCGTAGCCTTCGTTAAACTCCGCAAATACCATATGGGTACGGTTGCCCCAGCTATCTTTATCAGCCATGTATTGCGGAAAGTGTTCAAACCTCAGCAGTACATCAAAAGTAATGCTCGAATTGGCCGGATATTGTTTAACTACACCGGTCACCAAAAAAGGCTGTTCGCGGTTTTCTATATTGATAAGCAACGTTTGGTTTAAAGCCGGTTTGTTGCCAAAAATCTTTTTAGCGGCTTCTTCGGTAATTACTGCGTTGTTGAGCTGCGATAAAGCCGCGCTGCTGCTACCCTGTACCAATGGGAAGGTAAACATTTTCAGGAAATCCGGGTCTACAAAATGGATATCCTCGTTTATTTTTTGGTTACCGTAAGTAACTACGCCACCGGTGTTACCACTGCGGGTTACATATTTCAACGCCGGATACTCTGCCTTTAAGGCAGCTGCCATTGGCGTGGGCATCGACGAGCTTTTTTCGACCCCTTTAGGGCGGTTGGCTACGTTGTAAACCTGGTAAATGCGGTCAAGTTTCTCGTGAAAGTTATCGTAAGAAAACTCATAGTAAACAGTTAAAAAGATGAGCGTGCAACAAGCTACCGCAACGGCCAGCCCGGTAATGTTCATCAGGTTAAACACCCGGCCTTTCCAAAGGTTGCGCCAGGCTATTTTGAGGTAATTTTTAATCATGATAATATTTTTATAAGATTTATTCGCTTCGTAAACTGTTTACCGGGTTGGCCATAGCTGCCTTAAACGACTGGAAACCGACGGTAAAAAAGGCAATCAGCATAGCCAGCACCCCTGTAAGGGCATACACCCACCAGTGTATTTGGATGTGATAGGCATAGTTTTGCAGCCAATGGTTCATGAGCCACCACGAACCGGGGATGGCAACTACGAGGGCCACGCCCACCAGTTTCAGGAAATCGGCCGATAGCATCAGCCCGATTTGGCTAACGCCGGCACCTAATACTTTGCGAACGCCAATTTCTTTGGTGCGCTGCAAGGTCATCAGCGATACTAAGCCCAGCAAACCCAACGAGCTGATGACGATAGCCATAGCCGCTGCTCCCCAGATGAGGTTTTGCTGCAGGGTTTCGGCCCGGTACAGGCTGGCAATCTGCTCGTCGATAAAGCGATAGCTAAATACTTCATCGGGTAGGGTTTCGGTGTATAGCTGCTGCAAGGCTTTCAGGGTAGCATCGGTATGCTGTCCGTTTAACTTGACGGCCATATTGGTTTGCAGATTTTTATCTTCTAACACCACGGTAGGCTCAATGGATTCGAGCAGGGAGTGTACATTAAAATCTTTAACCACCCCCACAATAATGCCTTTGACATCGCCGGGTTG
>CAXYKR010000428.1:0-9826 GCA_964277815.1 uncultured Mucilaginibacter sp.
TACCGAAAAAACTTTAACTGAAATGAAACCTTTTGACGGCTTTGCCGGTATAATAGCGCTCACAGCGAAAGGCGATGTACACTATGCTGATACACACCCTTATATGGTTTGGGCGGCGTTTGATGACGGCGTAAAAGTTTTTAATTAAATTACACTGACGTTGCCCTGAGTTTATTAAAATAGCTCTATTTTTAGGTATTGATTAATTTATTTTACCACAACTCAAGCATGAGTTCTATGAAAGTATTCTTACCCGCGTTATTTTGTTTGTTTGGTTTCTCGGCTTCGGCACAATGGCTCCCGTTTTTAAAACATAAACGCTACCCCGCGTTGCCCGAAGTTTGCAGCGCACCGATACAAGTTAAAGCGCAAGCCTTAAGTAAAGCTGCGGTAAAGCCCGGGGTTTTAGGTTTAACCTCGTACGGCCTGTCGCTTAACGAATATACGGTAATGAAAACGGCCCAACACCAAATGCGGTTTAGAGAATACGAAAATGCCAGCTACAGTTTTAACGAACTGGCCAAGATTTATGTGCAGTTAAACAAAATGTCTGAAGCTAAGTGGTTCTTTTTGCAAAGCAACAACTTATCGCGCCAGCAAAACAACGACCGCTTAACTATTGCCAACCTGATTGAACTGGCTTCGGTAAAATCAACCATTGGTGATTTTGAACTGGCCCAGCAGGACTTAGATGAGGCCCGCAGCCTGGCCGCTGCACATAACTGGCAGGATGATTTAGCTAACGTGCAAAAAAGTGTAAACGGTCTGCAACGTAACAAACTGATTGTGCTGAAACCCGCAGCCGGGATAGCTCAAACTGCCGAACATAACTTGTAGTAAATCAGTTACAATGTATTTAGGGTTAACCTTATTTTTATATTTACCTAAAATATAGTTGAGCCTTAAAACATTGTTCATAAAAATATATTTGTATACAAGAGACAGCTAAATTGCTGTCTCTTTTTTATTTACTTTGGAAATTGTATAATATAGGCACTAATATTGATGTTTTATAAAAACGCTATAGACTTAAAAACCATAAAAGAGATGTTTAAAAGATTATATATGTTCCTGGTGATGGGTGCTGCCCTGGCCTGCCAGGCATCAACCTCGGCGCCAGGCAACGTAGACGGTTCCACCAATTTGCAGCCCGACCAGGTTCAAAGTCAGGTAGCAAAGGAGGTAGCCTCGCTCATTTCGAGCTATAATTACAAAAAAGTTCCGTTGAATGATTCGCTTTCTGCCGTGGTTTACGACCGTTACATTAAGGCCCTTGATGAAAATCACAACTATTTACTGGCTTCAGATTTAAAAGATTTCAGCCGTTTTAAAACCGTGATTGATGACGATTTGAAAGCCGGTAATCTGAATGATGTATTTTACATTTTCAATGTATATCAAAAACGTTACTTAGAGCGCATCAACTATTCGTTGACTCAGTTGGATAAGAACTACGATTATACTAAAAACGAAAGCTTTACTTACGACCGTGAAAAAGAGCCATGGATGGGTAGCGAAGCCGACATGAACAAGTTGTGGTCGCAACGTGTAAAATACGATTTGCTTAACCTTAAACTGGCAAGTAACGACGTAGCTAAAAATAAAGAAACATTAAAAAAGCGTTATCAAAACCTGATTGCTCAAGCCAAAAAACTTTCTAACCAGGATGTTTTCCAGCTGTTTATGGATGCCTTTACCGAATCTGTAGACCCGCATACCAATTACTTTAACCCGGCAAATGCTGCCAACTTCAACATCGAGATGTCACGCTCGTTGGAAGGTATAGGCGCATCACTGCAATCAGAAAACGAATACATTACCATTAAAAGCATTGTAGCAGGTGGCCCTGCCGATAAAAGCCGTCAGCTTAATATCGACGACCGTATTGTTGCCGTTGCCCAAGGTAAAACAGGCGAATTTCAGGATATTGTGGGCTGGCGCATCGAAAATGCTATCGCCTTAATCCGTGGTACAAAAGGTACAGTAGTACGTTTACGTTTGCTGCCTAAGGGCGCAGGCGCTAAACCGCATGTGGTAGAAATGGTGCGTGAAAAAATTGTGTTGAAAGACCAGTTGGCAAAAAAAGAAATCCGCACTTATAACCAAAATGGTAAAACCGTAAAAATCGGTATTATTAATGTACCGGCTTTCTATATCGACTTTAATGCTTATCGCGCTAAGGATCCGAACTATCAAAGCACCACCCGCGACGTTAAGTTGATTTTAGATACTCTGAAACGTGAAAACGTAGACGGTGTGATTTTAGATTTACGCCAGAACGGCGGCGGCTCCTTGATTGAAGCCATTGAGCTTACCGGCTTATTTATTAAAGATGGCCCGGTAGTGCAGGTTCGTGATACCCGCAACCGTGTTGAAGTTAACGAAGATGAAGATTCGTCAGTAGCTTATGCCGGTCCGTTGGCGGTGATGACTGACCGTTTCAGCGCATCAGCATCAGAAATTTTTGCCGGCGCTATACAAGATTACGGCCGTGGTTTAATTATCGGTACCCAAACTTATGGTAAAGGTACTGTACAAAGCGCTATCGAGCTGGACAAGGTCATCAACCCGTCATTGAGAGACATGATTACCTCGATGACTAAAAAAGCTAATGGCACCGGTGCTGAGTCAAGATTTGGCCAGCTAAACCTAACCGTTGCTAAATTTTACCGTATCAGCGGAAGCTCTACCCAGCACAAAGGTGTATTACCGGATATTAGCTTCCCTTCTGTAATTCCGTTAGATAAATATGGCGAAGATACTGAGCCATCGGCCTTACCTTTTGATATGATTGCCAAAAGCAACTATACCAAGGTGGGAGATTTGAGCGGCGTAATCCCTCAGTTAACCAAGGCTCATGAACAACGGATGGCTAATAATGCTAACTACAAATATCTATTAGAGGATATTGCCGATTACAAAAAACGTCAGAACGAAACCAGCGTTACGCTGAACGAGCAGCAGCTTAAACAGCAACGCGATTCAGATGAGCAAAAAGCGTTTGAGCGTAATAACTTGCGCCGTGCCGCTTTAGGTTTAACCCCATTACAAAAAGGCCAAACCCGCCCTAAAAACGAAGACCTGGACTTTTTAAAAATGGAAGCCGGACAAATTTTAACAGACTTTATAAGTTTAGATAAATCGGCCCGTTATACCAATAACTTAACTGCTCCGGTCCAACAGCCGCAGCAACCTAAGTAGTCAATAAAAACATTGACATAAACGCACAAAGCCCGGCAGATTTGCCGGGCTTTGTGCGTTTATAAAGTTACCATCTCACATAATCTATCTGCCCTTATAATTAAGCATCTAATTTTCATATTTACGTAGTTGTGCCAACTTTCGAAGTATAGCACTCAATATTATAAAAGGCTCGCCCAATCTACTTATCTTTAATAAATGGATTTCGAGCCGGTACATTTTCAGCCTAAACACGTATTACTGCAAAAGCACATTAGCTACTATTACTTTTTACGAACCACGGACTCGTTTGAAGCTAAATACTATGCCTTTCCGCATACGCACACCGTTTTAAATATTCATCGCCAGGCTAACTTCGAAATCAAAGATTACTATACCCGGGTTTATGCTGATACTTCGGTAGAATATAGCACCTGTGTGCAGGGCATTAGAGAGTATCCTTTACTGGCACACCTTCAAGGCGGACTGGACAAAGTCACCTTACTATTTAAACCACTTGGGCTTAACTACTTTGGCATACCAGACCTTGGGTATGCCTACCCAAAACCCAGTATGATTTTTACAGCCTGGGATAATCATGTGCTGTACCCCAAATTTCTGAGAGACTTTTACGCAACTGATGATATAGAAAAGCGTCGTGACGTGTTAGAAACATTCTTGTTAACTATGTACGTTGACCCTGGCATCAATAACGTGTTATTTCAAGCTGTTGAGTTGATGGGCAATTTTGACGACGATATATCAATAGAAAATATTTGTAAACAGCTCAATATCAACGTGCGTACATTTTACCGACTGTTCAAAAGGCACCTGGGAGTGTCGCCGGTAACTTATCGTAAGGTAGCAAGATTCAGGCATTCACTTCAAAACAAAATTTTTGATACCAGCCTAAAGCGCCTTACCGATATTGCTTACAAAAGCAATTACTACGACCAGGCGTATTTTAACAAAATGTACCGTAGTTTGACAGGCTCTAACCCTCAACGTTTTTTCAAAAAAATTGAAAGCTTTGCTGATGACCGGTTGATATTTGAGTTTATGGAAAAAAAGCGATTGTCCGAAAAGTACAATTTTGAATAGCAATGATGTGCTTTCTTTGGAATTATAATCCATCCATATGAAATCACTCAGTATCATCAGCCTGCTTATTGTAAGTATGCTTGCATCACCAAGGGCAACGGCGCAACTCAATAAAAAGCTGGCATTGCAGTTAAAGGCTATTTATAAATCGGATCAGATGTACCGCGTGGCTGCAATAGCTGCGGCTAAAAAGCATGGGGCCTACTCGCAGCAAGATAATGACTTGATGAAAAAGCAAAGCGCTGCCGACTTGGCCAACCTGGCCAAAGTAGAAAAAATTATTTCTAAGTATGGTTACCCGGGCAAGTCGATGGTGGGAGCACAAAACAAAGTGGTGTTTATGGTGGTACAGCACAACGATACTGATGCCCAGGAAAAATATTTGCCCCTTTTTATAAAAGCTGCACAACAAGGAGAATTGGACCGAACGCTTTTACCACTGATGATTGACCGGGTACGTGCCGATAAAGGGCGGCTGCAGCTATACGGCACACAACTGCACGAAACAAGGGATGGCCGTGTGCTGATCAAACCTATAGAAGATGAGGCTAACGTAAATGTACGCCGTAAAAAAGCGGGACTACCGCCGTTAGAGGATTATTATAAAAAATGGGACATTAAATATACCGTACCCACAGCAGCCGGTAACCCAAATCCGAAAGAACTATACTATCATGAAGAAGAACGTGCCGAAGTACCGATTGAGGCTATTGGCGGTGACGAGGGTATTATAGACCAATTAGCCTATCCGGAGCAGGCAAAAGCAAATCATATCACCGGCTCTGTTACTGTTGAATATACCGTAGGAAAAGACGGCAGCACAAAAGACATTGTGGTGGTTAAGAGCTTAGGCTACGGATGCGATGAAGAAGCGGTACGTGTTATCAAAAAAACCAGATATACCAACCAAACCGGCGAAGACAGGGGCATGAGGATGAACCTACCATTCCCCCGTAAAAAAGACAGCTAAGTTGAGTGCATCAATCAATTTGATATCAGGTAATTATTTTTCTTTAGCTTTTACTACTACAATATTGGGCTTGGCAGGCGCTTTCATACCATCGCCTAAAAAGAAACTGGTGTAAGGCGGCTGATTATAGCCTACGTTTTGCCAGGCAATACTTAGCCGGTACTGTGGGTCGTGCATTAGGGTACGGAAACGATATTGAGTTGGAATAGTAGTGGTATAGATGCGCAGGCTTTGGTTATCGTTAGCGCGTAATATGACCTCTTCTCGCCAGTCGCCAAATAAATCGGCGCTTAAGGTAGGGGTAGATTTAGTTCCGTTGTTGGACTGGTAACCGGTTGCTACCAGTAAGTTGTTAAGCTTACTATTCTGGTAATCCCATTTCATCACGCGATTACCGTCCAGCAGCTCGCGCAGTAAATCGCCATCCCACCAAATACCAAAGTTAATAGTACGTGGCGCGGCACCTATACTTTCGCCTTTGGCCGAGCGCAGACCTTCGATGTTGCCCCAGTTTTCTACGCCCGGATAACGTGGGTCAATATCGGCCGACATGCCACGACCTACGTCTTCGTCAGGCGCGCCTTTCCATAATATCTCGCCGGTTCGGGCATCAAAAAAAGCAATACCCGGCCCTTTGGTATTTTCTTCAATCTCGTGTACGCCAAACGCCTCCAAACCTGGTCGCGAGGGATCTAAATCGCTTATATGCACAGCATCGCCATGCCGCAGGCCGGTGGTATATAAACCTTTGCCATTATCGTCAACACACATTGAACCGTAAACAATCTCGTCTTTACCATCAGCATCAACATCGGCTACGGTTAAGTTATGATTGCCCATGCCCGAGTACGGGTTAGCACCATCTTTAGTATCAAAAACCCAACGCGAGATAAGCTTGCCCCCGCGCCAATCCCAGGCAGCAAGCACGGTACGTCCGTAATAGCCCCGGCACATCACAACACTTGGGTGTACCCCGTCAAGGTACGCTACACAAGCTAAAAATCGGTCTACCCGGTTGCCGGTATTATCGTTGCCGCCATTGCCGCCCCGACCGCCCCATCCGCCTATGTTGCCACGGGCAGGCAGGTAATTAGTTGTTGCCATAGCAGCGCCCGTACGGCCGTTAAATATGGTCAAGTACTCAGGCCCGTCCAATATGCGGCCTTGGGCGTTGGCGTAGCGCTTTGTCGAATCGCCGATGACTTTACCTTTTCCGTCTATTGTTCCGTCGGCTGTTTTACAGGTGATTTCGGCTATGCCGTCGCCATCCAGGTCGTACACCATAAATTGGGTATAGTGTGCCCCTTCGCGGATGTTATGCCCTAAGTTTATTTCCCAGAGTAAAGTACCATCCAACTTGTAAGCCTGCAATATAGGCGGGTCGGTTAACCCGGCCGAAGAGTTATCACGGCCGCGGCCAGTTTGGTGAAGTATGATTTCGTATTGCCCGTCGCCATCCAGGTCGCCCACACTGGCATCATTCGGTATGTATCCTTGCGGGTTTTTAAGAGGTAATTGCCAGTACTCCTGTGCGGGTGCATGGGCTGCAAGCGTGTAACTTTTACCAGCACTCTCCTCTTTATTATTAACCACCGCTTTTACGTACCAGGTATTATTTACCGTGCTGTCTACCCGCTCTTCGGTATAGCTGGTTGCCTCGGTTAAGGGGGAGGCATTTACCTTTACTACCTGCTTGCTCCCGGACTGATGATATAAATTGTAAGCTACATTATCAGGTTCGGTGCCCAACATGCGCCAGCTTAAAAAAATTTTACCACTGCCCTGATTTACGGCAACCAAACCACGGTCGAGGTATTCCATTTGCCGTTGGGCTAAAGCCTTTGCCCCGAAACCTAAAAATGCAACAAGCGCGATGGCACACGCCTTAGGTAAAAGTTGATTCATGAAAATTGGCGGAAATTAATAGATTTTATAGCTCTGACAAGCTAACACAAGATAGGCATTACCCAAGCTGTACAGATGTCACAAAAGGCTTACATTGTACAGGTAATGAGATTTTTACAGACGTTCTATTAAAAGCAAACAGGCAGTTCTGACGAATCAAAACTGCCTGTTATGCTAACTATTAACAACTATTTATAATTTAAACGGCAGGTATAAACCGTTTGAAGAGAGTAGTTTCGTACGTGCTGTTGATGCAGCCGGATTACTATCGCTCAGCAATTTTTGATACACCCTATCGGCCACGTAAGTTGGGTCGTTACGGCGCAAAGCTACACGCAGTAAATCGCCCCAACGCTGACCTTCATAGGCAAGCTCCAATGCATCTTCGTTGATGATGGCGTCTTCCATTCCGGCAATATCGTTGTTGGTGTAAAGGGATGCAGGCAAAGCCACTAAGTTGGCACGCGTACGGGTGCCTACCTGCCTAGACCACTGCCCGCGGTAATAAGGTGTTTCGCCCTGGCGCGCATCATAATTGTATGGATACCCCTCGGTGGTTTGCTGTATATTGGTTACATCGGCCGGAACAGGGCTGGGCTGGTATAATGGCCTGATGCCCACATTGGTTAAAGCATAGGCTACCTTAACTTTACCATCGCGGTTAGCCGCTTCGGCCAAATGCAGGTTAAGCGTACCGGCACGGTATAATAACCAACGGCCTTGCTTTTGCAAAATATTGATAGGCACTAAAGTACTTTCGGTTAAGTAATTATACAGGTATTTCATAATAACCGGTTGCCCGTTTATATTACGTACGGTAATACGTCCGCGCTGGTCAAAAGGAAAACCGTTTGTTTGCACCTGAGAGTTCCAGTTACGGATGGCCAGCTTTGATGCAGTTAAAAGGTAGCGGCCACCCTGGTTAGAAAACAAATCGATGAAAGGGTTGGTAGGCTGGAAGTTTTTATCGAAAGGCAAAGACCAAATCCATTCGCCACTGGCTGGTGTATCTTGTGTGGTACGGCCAAAAATAGAACGCCAGCCGGTAGTATTTACATCACTGATGGAAGTAGAATCCGAATTACGGCCGCCATCATAACGTATAACCACGTCATTGTTGTTACCATCCGCGTAACAGGCTTTGTATTGCCAGTAATAAAGGTTGTTGGCAAAATCATAGTTACGGCCGCCTTGTTCGGCCAGGTATTTATATTGCTCTGCGGCCTTGGTATAATTGCCTCTCCACAAATATAAATCGCCAAGCAAAGCACGTTTGTTGATAAAAAACAGGTTAGTTGGATAACCATCAACAGTGGTATTAAGCGATGTACTGCTTGAGCCGGTAACTGCAGTAGTGGCTGTATATACATCCAGGTAACCGCCGGCCATGGTAGCAATCAGCTTATCCAGCATATCATTAAAAGGAATACGCGGAAACTTGCTGTCATCTTTCAGCGCTTCAACATTTTCTATAGCATCGGTAACGTAAGGCACCGAACCAAAATGCATACCCAATTGCAGGTATAACCAGGCACGTACCGCACTAACATCTGCATAAAGCTGGTTGTACTCGTCGCGGCGCATTTTAGCCTGACTAATCATAATGTCGAAATTTTTCAAGGCATCATTACAGTTCAGGATTATCCGGTAAAACGGCTTGGGGTCGGCCCAAGGGTTATCGGCAGATACGTTGTGCGTACTGATTTCGCGCAGATACTGGTCGGCGTTAGCCGTTGGGCTCATCAAATCGCCACGCAACTCATTCAGTACAATGAAGCGATCTGCAATGCCCATAATCTGCCCATAAATACCAATAACCATTGCATTGGCATCCGATACATTACGATAGTTTTTGCTAATGTCTACCTGGTCCTCCGGTGGTACGTCCAGTATTTTCTTGCACGAAAACACCAGCATCAGGCAAGACAGCAGTACTATTTTATTTATAGAGTTTAATGAAAGTTTTTTCATATCAATAATCGTCAGCTTGTGAATTATATACCTATGCGAACACCTAATTGCACTGTTTTAAACTGCGGCTCAAGCGTGGTATCAATTCCGTTGGTTAGCAAATTGGTAGTGGCAGCAAACTCCGGGTCATACCCGAGGTATTTGGTGAAAGTAAGGAGGTTGTTACCTGTTGCGTAAACTTTGAAATATTTGAATGCTTTGTATTTAAATGGCACATCGTAAGTAATGGATACGGTGCGTAAACGCAAATAAGAACCATCCTCTATCCAACGGTCTGAAAACGATGAATTACCGGCTGGGTCACCGTATGATGCTCTTGGAATGTTGGTTACCTGACCATCTGCACGCCAGCGGTTAATAATGGCCAGCGACTGGTTTTGCGGACCGCTCGCTGATTCGAGCTGACGACGGGTATAGTTGTAAAGGCTGTTTCCTTTGGTAAAAGTAACCAGGGCATTTAAACTAATGCGTTTATAAGTAAACCCGGTAGTAATACCACCCGTAAAATCAGGGTTAGGATTCCCTATCACTTGCTTGTCCTTATCATCGATAATTTTGTCGCCATTTACATCAATAAACCTAACATCTCCGCCTTGCTGTGGCACTAAGTTACCCTGAGCATTACGGTAAGAAATACCGGCCGAAGCCGCTTCGGCATTAGAAGTATACACTCCGTTGGTTTTATAACCATAAAATACC
>CAXYKR010000429.1:0-7369 GCA_964277815.1 uncultured Mucilaginibacter sp.
AAGCGTATATTAGTAATACCCTCTTTGACATACGCGCTTGCCGCGCCCGACGAGTTAGCTATAGAGGCAAGTAAAGCAGCGCCGATGGCGTAACGAATATCTACCTGAAAAACCAGCGTAAGCAATGGTATAACTACCACCCCACCGCCTAAGCCGGTAAGAGAGCCAACCAGGCCGGCAAGGTAAGCACCAACGAGCAGTATGAGAGAAAATGTTAGTATAGTCATGATCTAAAATTTAATAGTTATTATCCAGTATGTCTTGCGTAATTTGACGGGCTTGTGCTTCGTTGCTATCGCGTATAGTCTTAAACAGCGACTCGTGCAAATGATGGCTCATGGCAAAGTGGCTGATGCCCTGCGTTTCGCGGCGCGAAAAAAAATCGCGGATAATCACTGTGAAACTTTGATACAAATCGGCCAATACTGAGTTGCCTGATGCCTGCGCTATAGCTAAGTGAAAAGCAATATCTGCTTCAATACAGGCTTGCCGGTCTTCGCTCAGTATCGCTTGTTTCCGCACAGCCAGGCATTGCTGTATTTCTTCAAGCTGCCTGTCAGACCGATGCTGAGCTGCCAGACCCACAATTTCATTTTCGAGCAAAGCTCTAACCGCATTAATCTCGTCGAAGTTAGCGCGGCGCAATTTTTCGTCAATTGTTTCTGAACTTACATGGGTATTTACAAAGGTGCCCGACCCTTGCTGTACTTTAAGCACACCCGCCACAGAAAGTGTTTTTATGGCTTCGCGTATAGTAGACCGCCCAACATTATATAGCTTCATCAGCTCAGGCTCAGCAGGGATTTTCTCGCCCGCTTTAAACTTGCCGGTAACGATGTCTTTCCGAATTTGCCTGATTGTTTTTTCGCCCAGTTTTTCTTTTACGCTCATCAATTTTTAATAACCATACAAATATATGATGTTTATTTTAAACATCTGATGTTTTATTTTAATTTACCTCATCAATTACTTCACGAAGTATAGCTTTTAAGAATGTGTTATGATGAAATAAATGTTAACAAATAGATTGACATAACACGCTCAACTTACATTAAATCAATACGATTGATAACTCGAAACCCTCAATGTCTTTCACAAGTAAAATACTGGTGACACAATTATTTATATAGTGCAAAATTTCAAGAAAATATTATCTTTGGTAGCTCACATCTAATTGTGTTCCCCTTTAACTAATTGAACAACTTATGTACGTGTGCTGAGGCGAAAGCGCTGGCAGCCAACCTCGGTTTTGAGCAGGAAATGCATCAGTTTTTGCGGACCTGGGTGCAGCAGGAAGAGGACAAAACGCTGTTGCGCTTTGAGCGCCCGTTGCTGGAGTATCTTGCAGAAGATGCCCTACGCGACTTTTTCCTAAACACGCCTCATCCGTTGCAGCAGCTTATTAAAGTTCCGCAGATTGCGGCTCATTTAGGTCGCGGGATTAACGAGGTGTATTTTGATGTTGAAAGCGGCGACCCTTTACTGTCGCCCACCGAACGTCGCATTTATAATCTGGCGCGCCGGATGGACAGCGAGTTGATGCACGTACCTTTTCGTTTTATACAACCCAACAAGCAAACCGAAACCGGGGATGATGCAGACATTACCACCTACCCTGTTGATTCGGAAGAACTTCGCTACAACAGCGGCAACCATTTTACCAGCCGCTCGGCCAATAACATTGTGTTTGACGAATTAAGTAAACGCTGTAAGGCTAAAACTGCAGAGCAACTCACTATTTTCTTTGAATACGGCTTTTTAGAAGACCGGCTACAAGATGTAAAGGCAATCACTGCTGCTATGCACAACGCTGGGGAAACTCAGCTGCAGTATTTTGTTATTTACAGCCGTCACTCGCCGCAAGAAGGCCATTTTGGCGTATCGCTCGTAGTGATGGACCCGGCTCAGCCTGATTTTCCTGTCAGGGTGCTGGTATGTGACACCCTGCTTAAACAACTGCCGCATCACCCACGCTGGTGGCATCACTTTGTAGCCGAATATTCAAACGTATTTGGCGACGCTATTGCTGAGATTATAGAGGACTTGTCGCACCCATTACAAAAGGTGAACATTAAAGGCGACAACCCCTATCGGCATGATTGGGACTGCCCCTATTACGCAGCCAGTATGGCCGGCGCCCTAGCTGACCTGGTAAAAGCCAACTCTGCTTTTTTACTCAACGGACAACTGGCTGAAATACACCTGGCCATGAAATCCTTGATGCCTGATTATTACCATGCTAACCTGGAACTGAAAACCCGCGCCGAAATACAACAGGTTAACCGTCTTAAACGCTGGCAAAGCGGCTCGAATATGATTAACAGCTTGGCCGATGAGGTTAATGCCCAAAAGCGAATGAGCGCCTGATATTTTTCTTATGTAAGGAGATGTCAAAGATTGAAATGAAGTAGTCAATGAAAAGAAAAGCTTTTTATTATTGCTTTAAGATTTTGCTGACTACACTTGCACTAACAGCGTTTGTATTCGATATTTTAGAAATAGTTGCGAAAAAATTAAGTGATAAAATAAACATTAGCTCAGCACTGTTGCTACTTCTAGCACCTTCAATAGCAATACTTTCAATTCCCTTAGTATTTCTGTTTTGGGTTGCCGTTGTCCAATTGTCGAAATTAAAGCGGTCCATTATAAAGCTTAAAACATGGCTTTCTCTTATCGGAATTTTCCTTTCTTCTGTATATATTGATTATTTGGATACTTGAACCAAGTGAAACAAGATTGATTACATTAATAGTACCCTACCAAGTTGTGATGGTTGCTTGTATATTTAAGTTCGAACTGGATTTTCAACCGAAAATAATTTGACAGCAATTAATTCAACTATTATCATATAAAAGTTATCAAACCACCGACGATTTTTGACGGCATAACACAATTAAGTAAATTACTCTAATTAAGATAATAATCGAGGCTATTAATCCAGGTAAAGCGGAAGGTGCATGAGGATCATGTATTAAATTCGCAATACTTAGAGGAAATGTTATCGCAACAAAAACTAATCCTGCTCTGATGGCAAACTTTGATGCTCTCATAATCAAATATACAGAAAGCTTTTTTTATAGAAATGACTTATTTCCTTGAAAAAATGTTGCGTCAAAGTATCAAATCGGTATTCCCTCTTAACTATTCGATGCTTTTTTTACCTTTGCCCAAACCAATAAACTGAATGAGCGTACAGGCCTTGGCCCGAAAACTAAGACGTTTCCTTAAATCCGAATATTTTACTGATGCCCTTTTAATAACCTTTGCGGTAGTATTACCCGTGGTTATATTGTATTATCTGGGTTATCCTCAGGCTGCAGTTACCGTGGGCTTAGGTGCACTTAACGTGGCATTGACCAATAGTGCAGGTACCGCAACCGACAAGCAATTTAGTATTGTAGTTAGTATACCAGCCTCTTTTGTTATCGCTTTTGCAGTAGCCACCTGCTGGCCGTATGGCGTGTGGATGGCGCTGATATTTACGATACTTATTTTTTGCAGTTCGATGCTCACGGCCTACGGGTTGCGTTTCAGTATGCTGGGGACATCTTTTATTGGTTTAGCCCTTTTTACCTGGGGTTTAAAACCGCCCGCTCCCCTGGCCTTTGCGCTTTACGTAATGGCCGGAACCATCTGGTATTACCTGGTTAATTTATTAAGCATTCGTTTGTGGCCATTGCGGTCGCTTAAAAACGCGGTAACCGAATGTTTGGAGGCTACCGCAGATTTTTTAGAAGCCAAGGCGCCATTCTACAACGTTAAAACTCCGCTTAACGAAAGCTATAAAAAACTATTAGCCTTACATGTGCGTGTAAACGAGAAGCAGGAATTGGTGCGCCATTTGGTTATCCGGGACAGGCAGGTGTTGGGTTCGCCCAATACAGGCAATCAGCTTTGGGTTCAAATTACGGCAACGGCAATAGATTTATACGATCAGATTACAGCCATACACTTTGACTATGAAACGGTGCGCGAACATTTTCGGGTTAATGGTGTGCTTGAGTTAATTACACAAGTCATAAAGCTGCAATCGGCCGAGCTTCACCGTATTGCCGATGCTCTGCATCGCCATAAGAATCCTGCTTTAAATCACTACTACAGTGACGAACTGGAACACCTGGTAAGCAGGCTTAACTACATCACCGAACGCGAAACGCCCGAACATGCAGCAATGCTGCAACAGCTCAAACTCAATATTGAGCAAATCGACGACCATCTTCGGGCTATCAAAACCGGTGTTTTCACGCCCGACGTCTCGCTCAAGTACGAAGATTTTGCGCCTGCGCTTAATCTGAGCTTGTCTCAGCTTAGACAGCATTTTACTTTGCAATCGCCGGTGTTAAGGTTCGCGTTACGCCTAACTATGGCATGTCTTTTCGCTTTTAGCTTATCAGCTTTTTTTGAGCTTGGTAAATATAGTTACTGGGTGATGCTCACCGTTTTGGTAATTATTAAACCGTCGTTTAATGTAACCTATCAGCGCAATAAGCAGCGGCTCATTGGCAGTTTGAGTGGTATCGCTATAGGCTTTTCGTTCATGGCGGTGTTCCCGGCAGCATCTTTACAGTTGGCTATCGGTGTTGTGTTCCTGTTAGGCTTTTTCTCGTTTGGGCGTACGCATTATCTTACCGCTGTGGTGTGCATTACGGCTATGGTGGTGCTTTGTCTCAACGTTTATACCGGCCAAAATAGCCATATTGTTATTGAACGAATTTACGATACATTGATTGGCTGCCTGATTGCATTTGCAGCTTCCTACCTTTTACCAGTTTGGGAGGGCCGCAAGCTTAAATTTTACATGGGCAAAGTATTAGAGGCTAATATTAGTTACCTTGAAAAGTTGCGAGACCAGCTTAGTGGCAACCCACCCGATACTACATCCTATAAATTATCCCGTAAAGGTGTTTATATTAACTTAGCCAACTTAGCGGCAGCGTTTGCGGCTATGCAAACCGAGCCGGGTCGCCGTACCACAAATGCAGAGGAGGTTTATCTTTTCCAGGTGCTAAGTTATAATTTGAGTTCCGTAATTACTTCGCTTTTCTCATCTGCCAGGCAGTCGGCTTTGAATCGACTGAATGAAGGCCAGGTGCTGATGGTTACCCAAGCTATAGAAGTTTTGCAAGGTGCCGATGCCGACCCTAAATCTGTAATTCCTAAATTGTCTTCATCTCCCAAACCTCAGACCAACGAAAAGCTAAAATCCGCCACCTCAGGCATTGATTTACTTTATCACCTTAGCATGCAATTAGCCAATGCGGCTAAGGCTCAAAATCCGCCCACAAATTAATTAGGCCATACATGCAATTTCATGATTATGTATGCGAAATGGTTGTTTGATTAAATAATTTGTTTAAAGCGTTTTCATTACTCTAAACAGGATAGATAAATCATAAATTAACAAATATTTATCCTTTAATTTAAACACTGTATGTTTTAACTATTTACTGCTGTTGTAACACCTTTTTTGATTTGCATTTCGTATAATGGGATATTATTTACGCAGTTATTTGTCCTAAGGTTACAGAATTTCGTTAAGATGACACGTGCTGTAGCTTCTGTCCTGATAAAACTAAAACGCATTTAATTTAAATTGAAAAAAGTCTTGGTCTTTGGCTGGCTTGGGGTTATTCTCATTGCCATTGCTTGCTTATTTTGGTATAACGACTATGTTTACAGTTTGCCTACGCCTGTTCCGGTTGGGTATGTAAATGTAAAAACAGGCCAGCACATCAAATTGAGCAAGGCAGTAATGCCGGGAAATGGCAAACCGCTATTGCTGCATTTTTTTAATCCGGATTGCCCCTGCTCAAGGTTTAACATTAAGCACTTTAAATCGTTGGTTGCTACCTATGGCGACCGCGCCAACTTTGTAGTGGTTTTAATGAATAACAGCAAGTATACTACAACAGAGGTTAAAGAAAAATTTGACCTTAATGTACCGGTAGTTAATGACGCATCCCTGGCAACAGCTTGTGGTGTATATTCTACCCCGCAAGCTGCCATTATTGATGCCGGAGGTAATTTGTATTATCGGGGTAATTATAACACCACCCGATACTGTACTAATACGAAAACAGAATTTGCCCGCATAGCCTTGACCTCACTGCTGAACAATCAAAACCCTGTCCGTTTTGACCGTTTAGCAGTAACCGCCTATGGATGCAGTTTACCCAAATGTACCCGATAATTGTATATCCTGTAATATAATATGCCTACGCAACAACCAGCTTTGGATTACGCATCTTACAGCGCCCAGCACCTCGCCGAGTTAAAAAAACGTTCGGATCGGTTTGCCGAGTTTTTTTTAATCGGCTATTTTTTGGTCGGACTAGTTTTGGCCAATTTTTACGATACCTGGTTGCTGGCCTTTGCAATTGGCAGCTTATCGTTATTGGCCTATTATTCGGTTAAGATTATGCTGCCTGGCTCCACGCTCTATCAATACGTATTTAGTGCTATTTTGGGTTTATTCATGGCGCAATTTATTTACCAGATGCACGGTATGTTTGAGATGCATTTCTTCGCTTTCATCGGCAGTGCCATTCTCATCACCTATCAAAACTGGAAGCTGCAGTTACCGATATTAGTGGTTGTAGGTGTACACCATGCGCTATTCAGCTATCTGCAAAACTCGGGTGTTGATGGCATCTTTTTTACGCAGCTTAATTATTTTGACTTGCAAACCTTTGTGGTGCACATCCTGCTTACCACCATTATATTTTTTGTTTGCGGCTTGTGGGCATACGAGTTAAAACGGGCAAGCGAAAAGCAAATTCTACAAACCGTAACCCTGAAAGAACTGGAAAAAGAGGCGGCTTTAAGCCATCAACGTAAAGAAAGTCAAGAAAGGTTGGAAATGCTGAATGAGGAGCTTTTAGCTTCAAATGACCAGCTTGATTTATCGCGCCGAGAGGCTGAAAAGGCCAATCAGGCAAAAAGTGTGTTTTTGGCCACCATGAGCCATGAGATACGCACACCGATGAATGGCGTGATTGGCATGTCTGCCCTGTTAGCAGAAACTGCGCTCACCGACCAGCAAAAAATGTATACCGATACCATAACTAATTGTGGCGATACCTTGCTTACGGTGATTAATAACATTCTGGATTTTTCGAAAATTGAGGCCGGTAGTATGGACCTCGAGCAAGAGGACTTTAATCTGCGATTATGCGTAGAAGAAGTGTTGGATATATTTAGCACTAAAATAGCCAACAAAGGCATCGAGATTGCCTATTACATACAAGAAGACGTTCCTCAGCAAATATCTGGCGATAAAATACGGCTGCATCAGGTTTTAACCAACTTGGTGGGTAACGCTATTAAGTTTACGCCCGAGGGAGAAGTGGTTGTAAGGATACGCAGGGAC
>CAXYKR010000430.1:0-14938 GCA_964277815.1 uncultured Mucilaginibacter sp.
CACTCAACTAAAAATATTCAGGTGCCTATATCGGCGGTGTCCACCTCTTCCCATTCCGAACAGAGAAGTTAAGCCCGCCAGAGCCGATGGTACTGCGGTAACACGTGGGAGAGTAGGTCGGCGCCAACTCTTATGCTTAACCCCCTCTGCTTTGTAGCATGAGGGGGTTTTGTGGTTTGGAAGGGTTTGGATTTACAGGAGGCCCGCGTCAGCTTGCAGAGACGCTTGTTGTAAATAATAAGTACTCCTCTATCGGCGCTTTATATTCAAACCTGGATGATAATAGGGCGTTCGCCTTAGCCACTCGTAATGCTAACCCACCATCCTCAACCTGGGGTTTCTAATGAAAACTGAACTTCAATACTGAACTCGTACTCACGGTCTCTCCGTCTTCACCGACTTATGGACTCATTAAACAACTAACTGGAATCGATTTAAATTATATCGGTTTGTTATTTAATTAGAACTTAATCCTCAAGGCAATGTTGACTAGTATATCTCACCGATAGCTAGACAGATTGTTTATGAATACGATTATAGACCAGACAAATCAGGGCAATGCCTGGCCGTTGTCTCATGCCGTTCCCAACTCGGACGATGCGCAGACGGTTAAGCTCACTGTAAACGGACAAGCGGTTCATTTAAAAATTGAACCATGGGTAAGTCTCTTAGACGCCTTGCGCGAATACATAGGGCTTACCGGCACGAAGAAAGGTTGCGACCATGGACAGTGCGGCGCGTGTACGGTGCTTGTTGATGGTAAGCGGATTAATTCGTGTCTTACATTAGCAGTAATGAAGCAAGGATGTGAGGTGACTACCATTGAAGGCCTTTCCAAAGGCGATGGGCTTCATCCTATGCAGCAGGCCTTTGTTGACCACGATGCTTATCAATGCGGCTACTGTACGCCGGGGCAGATATGTTCGGCTGTTGGGTTAATCAACGAGGGCAAGGCTCAGTCGCGCGAGGAAATAAGCGAGTTGATGAGTGGTAACATTTGCCGTTGCGGTGCTTATCCTAACATTCTGGATGCTATTGAGCAGGGGAAAGGAGATTTAGGTCATGAATAAATTTACGTTTATAAGTGTCGACAGCCCTGATGCTGCTATTGCAGAATTGGACGAGCATGATAGCCCGAAATTCATCGCAGGTGGTACCAATCTGCTCGACTTGATGAAGGAAAATGTTGAGCGTCCGGACCATTTAATTGACATCACTCATTTAGCATTCAATACCATTGAGAATAATGCTGACGGTGGTCTGCGTTTAGGCGCGTTAGTTACTAATGCCGACACTGCCTGGAATGTAGAGGTAGAAAAGCGCTATCCGTTGTTATCACAGGCTATACTGGCGGGGGCATCCCCTCAGCTGCGTAATATGGCCACCAACGGCGGTAACTTAATGCAGCGCACCCGCTGTTATTACTTTTATGATACCGCCACGCCCTGCAACAAACGCGAGCCGGGGTCGGGCTGCTCTGCCATTGGTGGTTATAATCGTATTTTGGCAATCTTGGGTACCAGTGAGCATTGTATTGCCACTCATCCAAGCGATATGTGTGTTGCTTTAGCAGCTTTAGGAGCCACGGTAAACATCACCGGTAAAAATGGCGACCGCAGCATTCCGTTTGCGGATTTTCATCGCTTGCCTGGAGACAGGCCCGAGCTGGATAATACTTTAGAAGCTGGAGACATTGTTACTTCGATTGATTTACCTGCCGAGGATTTTACTACGCATTACAAATATTTAAAAGTTCGTGACCGAGCGTCTTATGCATTTGCGCTGGTGTCTGTTGCCGCGGCTTTAAAAATAGAAAACGGTAATATTCAAGAAGCCAGATTAGCTTTAGGTGGCGTTGCTCATAAACCATGGAGAAATATTGATGTGGAGAAGATGTTAGTAGGTAGTGCGGTCGGTCAAGAAGTTTTCCAAAAGGCGGCTGATGCTATTCTTGAGGGAGCAAAAGGCTACGGCGATAATACATTTAAAATAGAATTAGCAAAACGGGCAATAGTAAGGGCGCTTACCGAAGCAGCCGGATTGGAGGAACAAGCATGAGTTTATTACAAAAAGTTGGTGTAAGTGCCGAGAATCTTGAGCCTAACGAAGGCGGTAAATATATTGGTAAACCAATCAGCAGGGTAGACGGCCGTGCTAAAGTAACTGGCAATGCTAAATATGCAGCCGAATTTAATATGGGTACAGGGATATTACATGGCTTTGTAATATCTAGTCCCATAGCTAAAGGCAAAATTACTACAGTAAACACTCGGCAGGCGTTGAGTCAAAAAGGAGTACTCACGGTGTTTACTCACTTAAATGTACCTGGCTTAGCTTGGTTCGACCGTAGCTATCGTGACCAGGATGCACCGCCGGGGGGCTCGCCCTTCAGGCCCTTACAAAGCGATGAGATTTTGTTTAGTCAGCAACCTATAGCGCTGGTAGTTGCCGAAACTTTCGAACTGGCTCGTTATGCTGCTACGTTAGTGCATTTCGAATATGGTGTGAAAGAAGAACTCAGCGTTGGGTTGGAGCATAATTTAGATAAAGCCAAAAAGCCCGAAAAGCACCGCTTCCCAGTACCCAAGCCTCGCGGAGATGCTGAAAAAGCTTTAAAAGAATCAGCCATTACGGTTGAGGAAGATTATTATCACGGTTATGAGCACCATAACCCGATGGAAATGTTTGCATCTACCGTTATTTATGGGGATGATGACCGGCTGACCATTTATGATAAAACACAAGGCGTATTAAACAGCCAGAGTTATATCAAAAGTGTATTTGGTTTGTCTGATAACGAAGCCAGGGTAATATCGCCATTTATGGGCGGTGGCTTTGGTTCTGGCTTACGCCCGCAGTACCAGTTGTACATGGCAGTGTTAGCTTCTTTGGAGTTAAAGCGGTCCGTCAAAGTAGTGTTGACGCGTCAGCAAATGTTTTCGTTCGGTCATCGCCCGGCTACATTGCAAAAAATATCTTTAGGGGCATCAGCAGATGGTAAGCTGCAGGCCATCATTAATAAATGCGTTTCAGAAACTTCCACTTTCGAAGAGTACACCGAAAATATAGTGAACTGGTCGGGCCAAATGTACCAGTGCGATAACGTTACGTTAGACCACCAATTGGTTCCGCTCGATTTATACACACCTTTGGATATGCGCGCTCCCGGTGGAGTAACGGGGATGTATGCCCTTGAAATTGCCATCGACGAGTTGGCTGTTAAAGCCGGCATCGACCCCTTAGAATTCAGGCTGATGAATTATGCGGAGAAGGACCAAAACCTGGATAAACCTTTTTCGAGCAAAGAACTGCGCGAGTGTTATCGTCAAGGGGCGGAGCGCTTTGGCTGGAGCAAGCGTAACGCGCAAGCGGGTGCTACTGTTGAAGGGAATAACCTGGTGGGTTGGGGCGTAGCCACCGGATGCTGGGAAGCTAACCAGATGCCATCACGCGCTAAAGCGATGCTGTCTGCTGATGGGAAATTAACCGTAGGTTGTGCCACTGCCGACATTGGTACAGGTACTTATACCGTAATGACCCAAGTTGCCGCCGAAGTTTTGGGCGTAGCGATGGAAGACGTCCTATTTAAATTAGGGGATACCGTGTTGCCTATGTCGCCGTTACAAGGCGGCTCGTGGACGATGGCCACTGTTGGCTCGGCAGTTAAACTGGTGTGCGACGAACTGAGAGGCAAATTGTTCAAGCTGGCCAAGAAACTGGAAAATTCTCCTTTCAGCAATATAAAGGAAGAAGACGTAATTTTTAGCGACAGCCGCATCCAGCTAAAAGCAGATACCCAAAAATACCTGACGTTTAGCGAAGTGCTGCAAAAAAGTGAAGTTAACTATTTGGAAGCCGATACGACTTCGCTACCTAACATGCTCGAGCAAAATAAATACTCAAGGTTTACACACTCGGCAGTATTTGTTGAAGTAAAGGTAGATAAAGATTTGGGCACCGTGCATGTTACCCGTGTAGTTGATGCTGTTGCCGCAGGCCGGATTATTAATACCAAAACTTCCCGGAGCCAAATTTTAGGCGGCGTGGTTTGGGGAATAAGCATGGCGCTGCATGAGGATACCGTAATGGATAACAACTTTGGTCGTTTCATGAATCATAATTTAGCCGAGTACCATGTTCCGGTGAACGCCGATATTAAAAATATTGATGTAATTTTTGTAGAAGAGCATGATGATATTGTTAACCCGCTGGGCGTAAAAGGCCTGGGCGAAATTGGTATTGTTGGTGTGGCTGCAGCCGTGTCAAATGCCATCTACCATGCTACGGGCAAACGTTTAAGAAACCTGCCTATGCAGCTGGACCAGCTATTGTAAAGCTAAAATATCCGCATTATCATAAAAGCTACCGTTGCGCTCATTAGGCCCAATGGTAGCTTTTGTTTTAGATAGATATTTAAATGCCTTTATGGCAAACAGAAAACTACTAATTCTATTTATCATCAGGATAATTAGCTTTGCATCTTACCGTACCTATTTTTATGTCTGAAACCGAAAAGTCTTTTTCGCACATCAATCCTCAAACCAACCAGCCGGCTATGGTTGATGTGAGTGATAAGCAAATCACTAAACGTACGGCTACCGCACAAAGCATTGTGGTGTTAGGCGAAGAAATTATGCAACATTTGCAGGGGGAAGAAATTCAAACTAAAAAAGGACCGGTATTTCAAACCGCTATCATCGCCGGTACGATGGCTGCAAAAAAAACGGCTGATTTGATACCGTTATGCCATCCCTTAGCATTAGAAAACTGTAAAGTAACCATTGATGTAAATGATGTGCAGGAAGTAGTAATTCAATGTACGGCAACCATTACTTCAAAAACCGGTGTCGAGATGGAAGCGCTCACTGGCGCCAGCGTAGCTGCCTTAACCATCTATGATATGTGTAAGGCGTTTTCTCATCACATCATCATCAAAGAAACCAGGTTAATCGAAAAAACGGGAGGTAAAAGTGACTTCTTTGCAAAATTATCATAAACACCCGAAGCTAACCCGGCCCGATGTAGGTGAATACCATCGCAATGAGTTGGCTATTTTAGGCACACCATGCGGCAATATCCGTAAATTGGCTAACGGTATAATACAGGAGCTATATGCCAAGTATCAGATAGCTTATGCCGATGCCGACCACAAGGCGCCTTTGGCAGACGACGATTCATCGTTAACCCATGGCGCTGCTTTAGAGTTTACCGATAAAATCAGCTATCGTAATTTTGCCTATAAGCAAACTTTCAATGCCTTTCAAAACCGGAATTTGTTTAACGATGCAGATTTGGTTTTAGTGAATGGTAATCATTTTGCCGCAAATGCCCAAATCATTGCCATAGACCCGGCCAAACCGCTGGAGAAAAAGCTGGATAAGCTCACCAATGTACAACTGATTTTGCTGGCTGATGGCGTGACCGATATTCCGGATTATATAAATCAGCATCTGCCTGCAGGCGCGGCACTGCCTGTTTTAAAGCTGGCTGATACTTTAGCCATTGCTCAATTTTTGGATAAATATCTGACCAATCGCCAACCGGTATTAAATGGATTGGTGCTTGCCGGCGGACAAAGCAGACGCATGCAAACCGATAAGGGTAGCTTAGCATATTTCGGCAAAAGTCAGCGGTTATACGTGCACGAAATGCTGAGCCCCTTTTGCCAGGAAACATTTGTGTCGTATGCAAACAGCCAGGATGTACATCAGGAAGAGCAATTACCTGTTGTTTTAGACCGCTTTGCAGGTTTGGGGCCATTTGGCGGAATTTTATCTGCATTGATGCATAACCCCAATGCAGCCTGGTTAACAGTAGCCTGCGATTTGCCTTATCTTACGGCCGATACACTGGCTTACCTGGTGCAAAACCGAAATCCCTCTAAACTGGCTACTTGTTTTATAGATAGCGACAATCGTTTCCCCGAACCTTTGGTAACCATTTGGGAGCCGCGGGCCTACCCGGTGATGTTGCAGTTTTTAAGTCAGGGTTATGCCTGCCCGCGTAAAGTACTCATCAATACAGAAATTGAACTGCTGCAGGCGCCTGACACGCATGATTTTGAAAATATCAACTTTCCGGAACAACGCGACGAGGCCATCAGCAACCTGCAAAAAGGCAGATTATAAAAAATCTGTTATCTTGCTTTAAATTACACTAATCCTGAATGAAAAAAATCTACCTCATTGCATTAATTGTCTTTGTTACTGCGCTCAAAATTCATGCTCAAACTATCACTATTACCGGTCCTGGTATACAGCCATTGGTCATGAGCAAAGGTATGTTTCAGGATATGAAACAAGCGGTAGTAATGGCCAAGGCACATGATGAAAAGGTACACCGATACAGCGGCGTAACCATAGCCGATTTATTAACTAAAGCCGGTGTTGTTTTAGGCGATACCGCTAAACGTAAAACCATAGTGAGCTGCCTGGTGGTTACAGCTGCCGATAATTATAAAGCTATTTATGCCCTATCGGAGGTTGACCCGCTGTTTGCCAACCGTACAATCATTGTTGCCGACCGGGCCGACAAAAAGCCTTTGCCAGAAGAAGTGGGGCCTTTTCAAATTATTGTTCCGGGCGAAAAAAAGCATGCCCGCTGGGTAAGGCAGGTTACAGCATTAGAAGTGATAGTTTTAAACTCAAAATAACATGAAATCGGCGCGTTTACAATTTATCGTATTATGCTTATGTCTGCCGATGGCCGGTATAGGCCAAAACTTGCGGGTAGCGGTAGCGGCTAATGCACAATTTGTAGCCGAAAAGCTGGCACAGGCGTTTAAAAAACAAGCAGGTGTAGAGGCTCAATTGATAGTAAGCTCATCAGGTAAACTAACTACCCAAATTGAGCAGGGAGCACCATTTGATGTTTTCTTGTCGGCCGATATGAAATACCCTGAAGAACTTTATCAAAAAAAGCTGACCAACGCAGTACCTAAAATATACGCCTATGGTGCTTTGGTCATCTGGACGAAGGCAAATGTGACACTGAATAAAAACTTAAGCGGTCTCAATAACACGGCTATTAAAAAGATTGCCATTGCCAACCCCAACTTGGCCCCCTACGGTACTGCTGCCGAAGAGGCTATGCAGAAAACGAATACTTTTAATACGTTAAAACCTAAATTGGTATACGGCGAAAGTATTGCCCAGGTAAACCAGTATTTGCTCACCGGCGCAGTGGATGTTGCTTTTACCGCAAAATCGGTAGTGTTAGACCCTGCCCAAAAAGGCGTAGGCCGATGGACGGAAGTTGACAGTAAGCTTTATCAACCCATCGCCCAAGGTGTTGTGGTGCTGAAGACCTCAAAAGGGCAAAATTTGGCTGCGGCTAATCAATTCTATCAGTTTTTGTTCAGTGCGCAGGCTAAGCAAATATTTAAGGCTTACGGCTACCGTTAAGCAATCGGTCGGGCTTCATCCATTCGTTATAAAACATGCAGTATCAACCCCTTTGGCTAACATTGCAACTGGCATTGATAACTACCGGTTGTTTATTAGTCATAGGTATACCCATAGCTGCATGGCTGGCTCAAAGTAAATTCAGGCTCAAACCGGCAGTCGAAGCGACAATTAGTTTACCCCTGGTGCTACCACCCTCCGTATTAGGTTTTTATTTGTTGCTGGCTTTTAGTCCGGCAAGCGGGTTGGGTAAGTTTTTAAACGATGCATTAGGTATACGTTTGGTGTTTTCGTTTACCGGATTGGTTATTAGTTCTATCATTTACAGTTTGCCATTTATGGTGCACCCGGTACAATCGGGGTTAGAAGCTTTGCCGGGCAGTTTGCGCGAGGCTTCGCAAACATTAGGCAAATCATCCTTGCAAACTTTTATACATGTTTTATTGCCCAACATCAAGCCTGCCTTGTTTACAGGCGTTGTATTGAGTTTTGCACACACACTGGGTGAGTTTGGTTTGGTACTGATGATTGGCGGTAACATTCCGGGTGTTACCAAAGTAGCTTCTATTGCTATTTATGATGAGGTAGAATCGCTCAATTTTAAAGCTGCGCATATTTATGCAGGTATCTTGCTAGCGATATCATTCTGTATTTTGGTAGCCGTATATGTAGTTAACAAGCATTTAACCCGAAACCGCCTTACTGCATGATTAAGATTAATATCTGTAAAAAGCTGCATCTGCCGCAAGGTAACGGTGAGTTGAGGATAGATACCGAAATCAACAGTCAGTCGTTTACCGCATTGTACGGTCCATCGGGTGCCGGTAAAACAAGCTTGTTACGCATTTTGGCTGGCTTGTTAAAACCCGAGCGGGGCATTATCGAAGTAAATGGGCAAACCTGGCTCAACACGGATAAAAAGATAAACCTACCGCCTCAAAAAAGAAATATTGGGTTTGTATTTCAAGACTACGCGCTTTTTCCGAACATGACGGTAGCAGAAAACCTGCGTTATGCTTTGCCATCGCATCAGTCCCCGGTACTTGTAGAGGAGTTGATGGAAACGATGAACTTACAGGCTTGGGCCAACCTGAAGCCTGATGTGTTGTCGGGCGGGCAAAAGCAACGTGTAGCCCTGGCGCGCGCACTGGTTAGGCAACCGGAAGTGTTGCTGTTGGATGAGCCCTTGTCGGCCTTAGATGACGCAACGCGCTTACAGTTGCAGCAGGAATTATTAAAAGTGCATCAGCAATACAGTCTAACAACTTTATTGGTAAGTCACTACTTGCCCGAGGTATTTAAACTGGCTACCCATGTTATTAAAATGGAGCAGGGGCAACTGCTGCAAAGCGGTAGCGCGGCTCAGGTTTTCGGCTGGCAGCCGCAGGAAGAAGGGCTTTATTTAACCGGAGAGGTAGTAAGTGTAGAAACCAACGCACTGAAAATATTAGTACAGCAGCAGTTGATAGAGATAAAACACTCCAGTCAAACCGAAAATTTAAAGGTAGGCGATAAGGTAAGTCTACAAGCCACTGACTTATTATTGCACAAGCTTTCGTAACTTTATACTTGTCAACAAACCTTTACCGGTTTAATGAGTTAGTAAACCATACCTATGAAAGTATTATTATTTGGCATCACCCGTGACATTACCGGTCGAAACGGGATTAACATTCCGGAAAATGCAGGCATTAATACGGTTAAGGCACTAAAAGGCTGGTTAGGGCAGCGATATCCTGCTTTACAAAGTTTATCATCTTTGGCTGTAGCTGTTGACAGCGAGTATGCGCAGGATGAAGACACTTTAACGCCTGAGCAGGAAATTGCCTTAATACCACCCGTGAGTGGCGGTTAATCACCATACAAAAAACGTGTTAATTAAGTTAGTTGAACATATTGATTTGAATGAGGCCTATGCCTATTTACAGTCGCCCGAAGCCGGTGCGGTAAACCTGTTTGTAGGCACGGTGCGCAATCATTCAAAAGGTAAAAATGTTGTGAGGCTCGATTTTGAGGCTTACGATGCTATGGCCATCCGGCAGATGGAGCGCATCGCCCATGAGGCATTCAAGCAATGGCCTTTGGTAAAGCTGGCTATGATACATGCGGTGGGTGCTAAAGAACCGGGCGTATCGGTAGTGGTTATCGGCGTTTCGTCTGCTCACCGTGATGCTTCTTTTGAGGCTTGCCGGTTTTTAATTGATGAGCTGAAAAAAACAGTACCCATCTGGAAAAAGGAATTTTACGAAGATAATAGCGTGTGGGTAAATGCCCATCCTTGATATAATGAACGAGCGTGTGTTGATAGATAAATATGGCAGGCAACTGAATTATCTGCGGCTGTCGGTTACCGACCGCTGCAATTTCAGGTGCTATTACTGTATGCCCGAAGAAGGTATTGACTTTGCCCGCCGCAAAGATTTAATGGCGTTCGACGAGATGTTGCACCTGTCGTCTGTATTTTGCCGGCTCGGGGTTTCTAAAATACGTATTACCGGCGGCGAACCTTTTGTGCGCAACGGTATTATGCCTTTTTTAAGAAAATTAAGCGATACCGAAGGATTAAAAGAAATTACAGTAACCAGCAATGGTACTTTATCCGAACGTTACCAGGCAGAGCTTTTACAAATCGGTATCCGCAAAATCAACATTAGCCTGGATTCATTAAGCCGTGAGCGTTTTGCACAGATAACCCGTCGTGATAACTTTGATGGTGTATATGCCGGTATTTTTAAACTGCTGGATAGCGGCTTTAACGTAAAGTTGAACTGCGTAGTGGCCGACAATAAAAACATACATGATATTGTGCCTTTTATTGAGCTGACTAAAGATTACCCGTTATCGGTTCGCTTTTTAGAGGAAATGCCTTTTAATGGCAGCGATGGCTCACAAGTGCAGTCCGATTGGGATTATAAGCGGATATATCAGTATGTGGCTGGTCAGTACCCCGATATTAACCGGCTAATTAGTGATGCTAATTCTACATCCGTAAATTATAAAATACCGGGTTATGCGGGTAGTTTTGGTATTATCCCCTCATTTAGCCGTACGTTTTGCGGTACCTGCAACCGGATAAGGCTGTCGGCCACCGGCGAGTTACGTACCTGCCTGTACGGCCCTGCGGTAGTTAACCTGCGTGATGTGTTAAGAAAAGGTGCTTCGGCCACCGACCTGGAGCAGGAAATTATTCAGGCGGTAAGCCGGCGCGAACGTGACGGTTATGCAGCCGAGCTGGCCAGTCAGGGCGACATCCATACTTCTATGTCTGTATTGGGTGGGTAAATTTCTATTGAAGCGTTTCTGCACGTCGCAGCATTTTTAAATCATAATCTGTTTACCATTGAACAAGCCTTTGAACCGCGAACGCTATTTACGTCAAACCCAACTGGCTAATTTCGGTGAGCAGGCGCAGATAAAACTGGCGCAGGCTAAAGTGTTGGTGGTTGGTGCCGGAGGTTTAGGTGTGCCGGTTTTGCAGTATTTAACAGGTATGGGCGTGGGTATCATCGGTATTATTGATTTTGATACCATCAGCCTTTCTAATTTGCACCGGCAGGTATTGTATACCGAAGCTGAAGTGGGACAAAGTAAAGCATCGGTGGCTCATGCAAAACTTAAAGCCTTAAATACCGAAGTAGATTTTCAAATCTATAACGAAGCCTTAACCGTCGGCAATGCATTGAAAATTGTTACGCAATACGATGTTATAATTGACGCTACCGATAATTTCGGCACCCGGTATTTGTTGAACGATACCTGCATAATATTAAATAAACCTTTGGTTTATGGCGCAGTGCAGCAATACGAAGGGCATGTAAGTGTATTCAATTACCAGGGCGGGCCAACTTACCGATGCCTGTATTCACAACCACCCGCAGCTAACGAAATACCTGATTGCAATACCGCCGGCGTACTGGGCGTAGTGCCGGGTATTATTGGCATGCAGCAGGCTTTGCAGGCTGTAAAGGTTATTACCGGCGTTGGGCAAACCTTGTCAGGCTATTTGCAAATACATGATTTTTTAAGCGATGAGCAATACAATGTGAAATTGAAGGTGAACCCAGAGAATAAAAGTATTGCCACATTGCAAGCAAGTTACGAACCTGTAGCCTGTAAAACGGTGCAGCAGTTATCAGTAGAGGAATTGTATAATTGGTATGAGTCGGGTAAAAACTTCCAGCTTATCGATGTAAGAGAACCGGATGAGTTTGCAGGCGAACATTTACAAGGTGCGGTGTCTCATCCTTTACAACAACTTAAACCTGCTGAAGTGGAGATAAGTACAACTGTCCCCACTGTTCTGTTTTGCCAGAAGGGCGCCCGGAGCAGCAAAGCCGCGCAGCTATTGCAACAGCAATACCCGACGGCCCGTATTTATAGCGTGTTGGGCGGTATGGATTTTTGGCAGGACGAATTTGATGACGAATACCTAGTGCGGTCGTAACCGCTAACATATAATTTAATGATTACCGTACAAGAGGCTTTAAACCATGTTTATGCTCAGGCTAAACCATTTTCTGTTGAAGAGGTAGATTTACTCCAATCTCAAGGCCGTGTGTTAGCCAAGCCAATTATTGCTGACCGTGATTTTCCGCCTTTTCACCGGGCTACCATGGATGGTATTGCGATTAACACTGCGGCTTTCGAGCAGGGGCAGCGGCAATTTCCGGTAGAAGCCATACAACCTGCCGGTCATCCGCAGTTAACACTGCAAAATCCTAAACAGTGCATCGAAATTATGACCGGCGCTATGTTGCCGGTTGGCTGTAATGCGGTCATTCGTTACGAGGATGTATTGTTGGAGAATAATGTGGCTCAAGTGCAGCTGGATTCCGTTACCGCATATCAGAACGTTCATTTACAAGGGGCTGATGAAAAGGAGGGACAGACCTTAGTTAGCGCCGGTACTAAAATAACGCCTGCTATTATTGCCATTGCAGCCTCGGTGGGCTTAACTCAAGTAAGCGTTTACCAGTTACCGCGGGTGGCCGTATGCTCAACTGGCGACGAACTGGTCGCTATAAACGAAAAGCCCGAGCCCCACCAAATCAGGCAATCCAACAGTTATATGCTGATTGCCGGTTTGGCCCAGGAAGGTATCAGGGCCGATAGGTATCATTTACCTGATGAACCAACGTTGATGGCTGAGCAAATGGCCAAATTGGTGAAAAGTTATGACGTGTTACTGCTTTCGGGCGCGGTATCAAAAGGCAAATTTGATTTTTTGCCGCAGGTGTTGGGGCAGCTAAATATGCAAACGTTGTTTCATAGCATAGCACAAAAGCCAGGCAAGCCATTATTGTTTGGTAAATTTGATAATGGCGTGTTGGTGTTTGGCTTCCCGGGCAACCCGGTATCTACCTGGATATGTTACCAGATTTATTTTCGCGCCTGGCTATATCGTTCGTTAAATATCAAACTCCCGGTCGTGCAGGCTGCAATCAGTAAAACGCTAACCTTTAAACCGGCATTGGTACATCACGTGTTAGTGAAGCTAATTAACCAAAATGGTAGAATGGTAGCGACACCGGTAAACACCTCAACCTCCGGCGATATGGTTAACTTGATGCAGGCTGAAGGCTATTTGAGCTTACCTGCCGAACAGGATAGCTTTGATGCCGGGACGCTGTTTGACGTGCAGATATTTTAAAAATCTCACGGCTTAATACGCTTTAAGCCTTCTTTAGCTTTTTGCTCAATACTGTTTTCTTGCTGATGGTTTTTAAAGCCGATAGCCATATTATAATAAGTAACAGCCCGGTTGGTATCGCCATGCTGCTCGTAAATAAGGCCTGTCCGTAAAGCCGACATCGGCGCAAAGTAATAGCTGGTGCCTTTACCTACATTAATAGCTTGCTGGTAACTGCTCAATGCGTTGCTGTCTTGCTGCATGGCGTCGTAAATACGGCCAAGCCGGTAATGGTATTCGGCTTTGTCGTGCGTAGTAGTGTATTTATCGGCATGCTGGTCTTTAAGCAATGCCAGCGCCTTGGCATATAAACCACCGTCAAACCACAAACGGGCGCGCAGCAAATCAGGGTTATAGGGCGGGTCGGCAATTTCGGTTAAAGCGCGTTTGTCCTTTTCATTATAAGTGTATCCCTTGGTTTTTATCAATTGGGTAAAGGCGGCATAGCGCTTAGTGTTCCCATCGAGCAGGGCATCCCACGCCAGGTGCAGGTAGCTGTCTTTAATAAAGTTAACCCCTCTATTGGTTTGTAAGAACTTGTTAAAGTAATCATTAGCCGAATTATCCGATACATTCATCTTGGCAATAGCCATCAGGTAATCCAGGTAAGGGTAGGGTTGGTACTCCGCGCCATCCGGGCGTTTATCTAAAAAGCTAATGGCCTCAGTGCTGTGCCCGCTACGCAGGGCAATGTAGCCCTCAATATAACTTTTCAATAGGCTGCTGTTATCCATCCGGGCAGTGTATTTAAGCATTTTAGCGTATGCATGCTCATCATTCACTACATCCGTCTGCAAATAGGTAGTGTAAAATACGGCCTCGTCATAAAACATGGCATAGGTTGATGCCGGCAACTGCGCGATGGTATTCTGCAGCATAGCAATGCCGTTATTGATGTTACCTTTGATGCCAAAAATATTTAAAACGCTTTTCAATGCACCGTCGGGTAAGGCACCCAACGCCACGGTAACTACGCCTAAGGGTATATCATCCGGTAAAAATGTAGGGAACTTTTTTTTGTTATCCTGTAACTGCCGGTAAGCTTTATTAATGGCAAAGCCAGCTGCGGTATTATCACCAAAGCGGGCATTTAACAGTGCCCAATGCAGGTTTACCTGGGCGAGTGCAAAGTTGCGCCAGGGAGAGTTTTTATCTTCATCGTCCAGCTTATCTAAGCGGTCGGATTTATTGCTTTTCAGTCGGTCATAATCGGCTTTGCTTTCGGTGCTCAACATCCAGAAGTAATCATAATAATCGTCGAGCAAAATCGTGAAAGCGTTTTGCTGGTGCATAGCTTTTTCGCGGTCTATTTGCTGGCGTGCGGCTTTGAGTTTAAAGCTCAATATATTTTTATACGCCTGACTACAGTTGGCGTTTACATCAAAATTAGCAAAAGCATGAGCGCTGATAAAGCAGAGCAGTACAGGCAGAAAATATTTACTCATTACAAAAAAAGGCGCCCGGTAAGGCGCCTTATATATCATTTTTAGTTAAAAGCTGATTATGCGTGCTCTTCTTCTTCGAGCGCCATTTGTTCATCAACCAAAATACGACCGCAATGTTCGCAAACGATGATTTTTTTACGTTGGCGAATATCAGCCTGACGCTGTGGCGGAATCTGGTTAAAGCAACCTGAGCAAGAATCGCGCTGAATGGTTACCACGGCTAAACCGTTTTTAGCGTTGCCGCGTAAACGGGTATAAGCAATCAGTAAACGCTCTTCGATGTTTTGTTTAGCAGCTTCGGCCTGGCTATTTAATTCTGCTTCGTCTTTTTCAGTTTCGGCAGTAATAGTGTCCAGCTCTGATTTTTTAGCGTCAAGGTCAGCGCGGCGGCCTTCCAATTC
>CAXYKR010000431.1:0-29282 GCA_964277815.1 uncultured Mucilaginibacter sp.
AATATTTTCACCGTTTTTATAGTTGATGCCCTCGGCTCCTAACGAGGTAGAAATAATACATTTCTGCATGGCCATACCCTCTACAATCTTAACCCGCATACCCCCACCTGATAGCAGCGGAACAATCATGATGGCTTTGGTATTCACAAACTCCAGTGCGTCATCTACCTCGCCGTGTATAAAAATTTTGCCTACCACCTCATAATCATCAAAACGTTCGGGTATATCGTTGCCGGCTACATAAAAACGCGTTCGTAGTTCGCCCTGGGTAAGCTCGGTGGCAAAGTTTTCTAAAAACCACTCAATACCCTCGCGGTTGGGCATCCAATCCATCGCACCTAAAAAAAACAGGCTCGGAAACTCTGTTTTACGATAGTCGGGCTGGTAGCGCAGCAAGTCTAAACCCACGGGTAAAATTTCTACAGGTATCTGTTTGCCGGTATGTTGCTGTATGGTTTCTTTATCCTGGTTGGTAAACACCGCAATGGCGTCAAACAAAGTCAGCTGCTTTAACTCAAAAGCCTTGATACGCTTGGCAATCAAACGCAGGTAAAACTTTTTTACCGGGTCGTTTTTTTGTTTGGCCAAACGCTCCCACACCAGGTACTCAATATGGTGAGCCCTGTATATTAATTTGGCTTTGGTTTCTCTACGTATGGCTGCCAAATAAGGCGTTACGAACAAACCTTCAAACTGTATGATGTCATAACCGCCGCTTTGTACTTCTTTAACCAGCAAGCGTTCAAACTCTGCATCATAATAGCGCTCAACAGTGTAAAGCTTACGGTTAAACAAACTCAATACCGCGTTGGCCAGCGATATGCTGGTATCTATCTGGTGGCAGTAATAGTTGATGTGTTTAATCAGCTCATCAGCCTCGGTATTATGATGTGATTTATGTTTTTGCGGATTTAAAGAGAACAAAGAAACCTGATGCCCGGAATTGATGAGCCCCTTAATAGTATTACCCACCACAATGGGATATCCGCTGTTTTGCGGAAAGGGCGCCAGATGGGTAATGATCAATACTTTCACTAAAGGGACAATTGGTTACTAACAAAAGTATCAACCCTGCACCCCTATTCAAAATTAAAAGATGCTTAGTTGCGGATTTGTGACATTAAAACTACGCCGGTGGTAAGGCGTAAAGCCATGTTGTAAAACCATGTTGCGGTGTTTAATGGTAGGATATCCTTTATTGCTATGCCAGTCATATTCTGGATGCTGCAATGCTAATTGCTGCATATAATCGTCACGATAAGTTTTTGCCAATACAGAGGCAGCTGCGATGTTGAAGTATTTACCATCACCTTGGATAATGCATTGATGCGGTATTTCGGGATAGGCATTAAAGCGGTTACCATCAATAATTAAAAACTGCGGCTTAATACTCAACTGACTAATTGCCCGGTGCATAGCCAAAAAGGAGGCGTTCAGGATATTGATTTCATCAATCTCCGTATTACTTACCGAAGCTACTGCAAAAGCCAGGGCCTGCGCTTCAATTTCGGGGCGTAAACGATAGCGGTCGGCCTCGCTGAGTTTTTTTGAATCGTTGAGCAGCGGGTGCGTAAAGTTTGGTGGTAAAATAACTGCAGCTGCAAATACGGGCCCGGCCAGGCAACCACGTCCTGCTTCATCACATCCTGCCTCGAGCAAATCGTGCTGGTGGCAGGCCAGTAGGCTCAAAATTTCTTTTTTTACAGCAACAACTTTTGTTTTACTGGTGATTTTTGGCTTAGCCATATAGGATGAAAAACGAAGATGGAAAGGAAATATGATGCCCGGCGGCAAAGTTTTAATTTAAAATACCCGTAGCGTGAGTAAGGTAATATCATCAATACGCTTGCCTTTAATAATTCGGCTCAAATGGTCCATCAGGTTATGGTTAAACATATCGGGCGAGAGGTGGCCGTTGTCGGTTACATAGGTCAGCAGTTTATCTTCATTCCAGCGGTGGTCCTGCTCAATTTCATAGTCCATTAAACCGTCGGTATAGTTAAAGATGAGGCTATTGGGTTCAATAGTTACTTCGCCCTGGTTAATGAAAGGCAATTCGTCAAAAACGCCAATCATGGTAGTACCCGTTTTTAACCGGATGGCATTTTTACCATTTAAAACAATGGTAGGGTTATGCCCTGCATTGATATATTGCAGTTTGCGTGTCCGCTCATTGTATTTAGCTACAAACAGGGTAATAAACCGTTCGCCTTTGGTGTTACGAATAACGATGCTGTTTAAGCGGCTTACCACGCTGATTAAATCACTATCAACCGTGGCCCAGGCACGTAAACTGGCCTGGAAGTTTGACATCAGCAGCGCTGCAGCAATACCCTTGCCTGATACATCGGCAATACACCACAAAAACTCCTCATCATTCAGCCTAAAAAAATCGAAGTAATCACCGCCAATATCCTGATGAGGCAGATATTTGGCGCTGGCTTCAACCGCTTTATCCTTATGGATTTTTACGGGGATAAGCATGTTCTGAACCTCGACCGCTAATTCCATTTCGCGCTGAAAACGCTCGGCCTGCAGCCGCTCTTTGAACAGTTTTTTGTTCTCGAGCGCAACTACAATCATGTTGATGAGCGTTTGCATAAAATTAAGGTCATTGCTCATCATTTCGCCCGATAGCGTAAAATCACCAATCAGGGCATAAGCTAACGGCTTTTTTTTATGATAGATAGGAATAAAGTAGTCGTAAGTATTGAGCACGCCATCGGTGTAACCTGCTAACGAGGTAGGCGATTTTATCTTTTTCAGCAACAGGCAGGCCTTATGCAAAACGGATATACCCTCAAACTCGCCGCCGTACTTTGATATACAGGCAAAGCCACCCTGCTTTTCTACCAAAAAACGCAACTTGCCAACCTGGAGGTAATTTTTAAAAATTACTTCCAGCATTTGGAGCAACGTAGGCATTGCAGTGTTTTTATTAATAGCCTGTGTGACTTCCAGCAACGAATTTAGCTCCCACTGCCGTTTAAGCAGCAGTTTTATAAGCTCGTCTTCGCCTGAGTCTCCTTCGTTAGTATACATAGTACTCGCAGAAGTCTAAATTATAAAAATTAATTTATAAGCGTACGTTTTGTGATTTTATGTCAAATGCATCACGCAGTCCGGTAGTTACCAAATTAAAGGCAAAAACCATGAGTATGATGGCTAAACCGGGCAATAATGCCAGGTAGGCAGCATCCATAATGATATAGCCGTAATGTTCGCGAATCATGCCTCCCCAGGTAGGCACCGGCGGTTGTGCGCCAAAGCCCAAAAAGCTCAAACCCGCCTCGAGCAATATGGCCGATGCAAAGTTTGATGCTGCAATAACCAGCACCGGCCCTGCAATATTTAATAAAATATGACGGGTAATGATGCGAAAGTTCGAATATCCCAACGCCCGGGCTGCTTCAACATATTCGGCTTGTTTAAGGCTGATGACCTGACCCCTTACCAGCCGCGCTGCTTCTACCCACATGGATAGCCCGACGGCCACAAAAATTTGCCATAAACCCTTACCTAAAGCAAACGACAGGGCAATAACCAACAGTAGCGCCGGCAAAGACCATAATATATTCATCACCCAGCTTAATGCGCTATCAACCCAGCCACCGTAATAACCAGCAATAGAACCTAACGAAACACCAATAACCAGGCTGATGAGCACCGCCATGATGCCCACTGCCAATGATACACGTGCACCTAAGATAATGCGGCTCAATAAATCGCGCCCGTACATATCACTGCCCAGCCAAAAGGTTTTGCGTTCGATGTGCTGTTTAATAAAATCTTGACCGTTAAAATTACTTACAGGCTGACCAGGGGTTAACTCTTTAAGCGCAAACGAACGCCGTTCGGGTTTATCCTCACTGCTGATGTATTCATCAATAACCAACGAATCCTTCTTTAAGCTATAATTCACTATTGGTATTTCCTGATTAGCTGATGGCTGCCCAAAAAGCATCCGGCTGAATATATTGGTTGCTTCAACTTTTTCGGGCTTTGATATTTTGAGTACGGTGTAGGTAAAGCCAGGTGGTTTCAGGCTTAGAGGTAATGACATGTGGTTAGCATCCGGACTATGGTCGGGCATAATCAGGTAACCTAAAATAGCCATCAGCGAGGTGATAACAATAATGGCCAAACCCGCCAATGCCAGCTTATTTTGTTTAAACTGTTTCCAGGTGCGTTGTACCGGCGTGTGGTTACTCGGGGCCTCTTGCATTACTACCGGTCAATATCGCTTATTTAAAATAGTTATCAAAAAAATTAAGTTATCACTATTATGTTTAATACACTAATCTGCCATTTTTGAGTATACACTATCTGCAATTATAGACACTAAGCAAAGCGCGATTTTTCTCAACATTTTATTTTAATTAAAACTATTTAACTACCATTTATTAAACCTTGCCATTGAGCGCAGTCTTACCTACCATAATACGTTTTGGCATTTGCTTTGTAACAAACGTAACGACAACATACTGATACTACATCTATCTATGAAAACAAATAAATTCAAAACAGCTCTTGTAGCGGTAACTTTAGCTACAGCCACCTTAGTAGGTTCTGGTTGTAACTCATTAACTAAAACACAAAAAGGTACAGCTATTGGTGCAGGTGCCGGTGGTACTATTGGTGCATTAATTGGTAAAAGTGCTGGTAATACCGCATTAGGTGCCATTATTGGTGGCGCCGTGGGTGGTACAGCAGGTGCGTTTATTGGCCGTAAAATGGACAGACAAGCTGCCGAAATTAAACAAACTGTTCCGGGAGCAACTGTAGAGCGTCAGGGTGAAGGTATATTGGTAAAATTTGATTCGGGTATTTTATTCGATGTAGACAAAACCGCATTAAAGTCTGATGCACGCAGTAACCTGCAAAATTTAGCTACCTCTTTAAACAGCAACCCGCAAACTAATATTTTAATTGTCGGCCACACCGATAACACTGGTAGTGCCAGCTACAACCAGGATTTATCGGTACGCCGTGCCGAGGCAGTAAAAGCTTTCATCGTATCTAATGGTGTTGCCTCAAGCCGTTTAAGCACCCAGGGTAAAGGTTTCAGCGAGCCTATTGCCGATAACAGTACCGAAAGCGGCCGTGCACAAAACCGCCGTGTAGAAATTGTAATTGTGGCCAATGACCAGTTGAAACAAGAGGCCAAAAACAGCGGTAATTAATTTCTGCTAAATAATATCTGTTAATAGTTTTTTTGTTGAAAGCCCTTTCCCGATTATGGGAGAGGGCTTTTAGCGTTTAGGGCATTGATTACGTTGATTTTGAAATTTATCATGCAGAGAATTGTTGGTACCGTTTGCTGCCAGTGAGTAAGCATGAAATTACAGCACATTGATATTTTAAAACAAAACGCTCTATAATTTGTCTTTAGCCTGTTAAAGAAGTTTCCATGAAAAAAATATACCTCTTAATCTTATTAGTTGGTGCTTTTAACATGGCTTTTAGCCAAAGTAAAATGGCTTGTTGCCACAAGCCTAACGCACCAACCGCAACCAAACGCTTTGCCATGCTGGCCTCAAACAGCAAGTTTGTGATGGCCCATGCTAATCCAAGACGCATCCATTTTCAAAGCAGCATTGGTAAAACCATCAATTACAAAACGGCCGACGGTTTAACGGCTAATGCTTACGAATTAAAAGCTAAAAAGCCAACCAATAACTATTTACTGGTGATACACGAATGGTATGGCCTGAATGATTTTATTAAGCGCGAAGCCGAAAAACTATACAACGATGTGGGTAATGTAAACGTAATTGCGCTGGATTTGTATGACGGCAAAGTTGCCGATAACCGCCAGGATGCCGGTAAGCTGATGCAGGCGGTAAAAGAGCCCCGTGCACAAAACATCATTAAAGGTGCCATTGCCTATGCCGGACCAAAAGCCCGTATTGCTACTTTAGGCTGGTGCTTTGGCGGTGGCTGGAGTTTGCAAAGCGCCATCTTAGCCGGTAAACAAGCCGTAGCTTGCGTAATGTATTATGGTATGCCTGAGCAAAATGTTGAACGATTGAAAATGCTGAATACGGATGTATTAGGAAACTTTGCCAACAAAGACCAATTTATTAATACCAAAATTGTTGCCCAGTTTAAAGAGAATATGGCCAAAGCCGGTAAAAAATTATACCTGCACCAGTTTGATGCCGACCATGGTTTTGCGAACCCGAGCAACCCCATTTATGATAGCGAAGCTACCAAGCAAGCTTACGCTTATGCCCTAGAGTATTTAAAACCCAGACTAAAGTAGTTAACCATTTATTAACATAAATAGCGAGGGCAGGCTTAAGGCTTGCCCTTTTTTCATAACATTGCAAAATATTTTACACGCACAAATTTTGACCGGCACTGCTAAGAAATGGATATCCTGGCTGCTTAAAGCGCTTATCTTGGTCTTGGCTTTTGTATTCATCTATCGCCGGTTAACCAACAGCGAAGGCTTAAAACACTTCCAGGAACTGATAGGCACTATTGAGCAATTGCCGGCCATTTTTACGCTTTCGTTCATCATCATACTCATGGTGTTTAACTATGTACTAGAGGCGTTGAAATGGAAGTACCTTACGCAAAAATGGTCACCCATAAGCTTTTGGCAGGCTACCGAGTCGGTATTTTGCGGGTTAACCATGGCTATATTTACCCCTAACCGCTGGGGCGAGTTTGGCGGCAGGGTGATGTTTTTACCCCCGCGCAAACGTGTACATGGGGTGTTTGCTATGGCCGTAGGCACATTTGGGCAGCTGGTGGTTACCTGCGTGGTAGGTTCGGCCTCATTGCTTTGGTTTATATACACCTATCTGCCTGTAAACATCTGGATATTCATCGGTATGCTGGCTATTGGTGCGGGTTTTATGCTGCTGATGCTCATCTTTTATTTTAATGTGCGATGGGTAGTGTTTTTACTAAACCGTGTGCCCTTGCTAAAAAAGTTTTACCGCTTTTTTAAGATTATGAAGCGTTATGATTTCCGCGAGTTGTTAACTATCATGGGGTATTGCCTCAGCCGGTTTTTAACCTATTCGTTTCAATACTGTCTAATTTTTCATTTGCTGCTGCCCGAGGTGCATATGTACCAGGTGTTGCTGCTCACGTTTGCTTTTTTCTTTATTCAGTCGGTTTTACCTACTATTGATGTGGTAGATATTGGCGTGCGCAGCGCTACGGCCGATAAGTTATTTGAGCACATCACCAATCAGCATATTGCGGTAATGGCTGCCGTGGCGTTAATTTGGTTTACCAACATTATTTTACCGGCTGTTTTAGGTTCTGTTTTTGTATTTAAGTTAAAGTTTTTTGATAACAACATATAGTTTTATAGTTCTCTTACTTACCAGCTTGTACCTGGTAGTGGTGCTTTATTTAATTAAGGGTTGGTCGGCCTTGCGATATCCTAAACAAGTGCTTGCCCCGGCAGAATTAAACACCAAGGTAACCATACTGATTGCCGCCCGTAACGAGGAAGAAAATATACGCCTGACGATTGATGACATCTTAGCGCAGGATTACCCCAAGGATTTGTTTGAGGTTATCATTGTAGATGACCACTCGACCGACAGCACGGCCGATATAATCCGTAGTTACGCCTCACAAGGCGTCAGGCTGTTGCAGATGAACGAGGCGCAGCGATTGAACTCTTACAAAAAGAAAGCCATTGCAGAGGCTATAAAGCTGTCTACCGGCGATTTAATGGTAGCTACAGATGCTGATTGCCGGATGGGACCGCAATGGCTGAGCAGCGTGGTATCTTATTTTGAGACGCAAAACCTGGTGATGATATCCTCGCCGGTAGCTTACTTTCAGGAAAAGAACATGTTTGAGCGTATGCAAACGCTCGAATTTTCTTTTCTGATAGGTATTGGGGCTTCGTTTATTGGAAATGGCAGGGCCTCTACCTGCAATGGCGCTAACTTGGCTTACCGTAAAGACGTATTTTATGAAGTGGGTGGCTTTAAAGGGATAGACGATTTAGCATCGGGTGATGACGAGTTGTTACTACAGAAAGTAGCCGTAAGCTACCCTGGGCGCATTGGTTTTTTAAAACAGCGCGAGGCCATTGTTTATACCCACGCCAAGCCCAACTTAGATGAATTTTTACAGCAACGCCGGCGCTGGGCATCTAAATCAACCAAGTATAAAGATAAAAAGGTGGTGGCCCTGGCTGTTGGTATCTGGTTGTTTAACCTGAGCATGCTACTTAACATTCTGTTAGGCTTTTACCGCATTTATTTTCTGGAGGTTTTTGCCCTGCAGTTACTGGTTAAATTAGCTTTCGAAGCCGCGTTATTATTCCCGATTACTGCCTTTTTTAAACGGCAAAAGCTGATGGTGTTGTTACTTTTGCTGTCGCCCATACACGTACTGTATTTTGTTTATGTGGGATTGATGGGCAATACCAGCAAATATTCCTGGAAGGGACGGATGGTAAGATAAGTCTGGCAACAATAAGATAAAGCAAAAAAGGATGGTTTTCAGGCCATCCTTTTTTGTTGCTATTTTAAGCTTTGGTTACCTCTGCAATTATCGCATCAGCACTTAGCTTTTGCTGTTCGCCGCTTTGCATGTTTTTAAAGGTTAGCTGTCCGCTTTGTACCTCGTCGCTGCCAATCACCACTACGTAAGGGATGTTTTTATTATTGGCATAATCTAACTGTTTTTTAATTTTGGCACCGGCAGGATACAACTCGGCATTGACGCCTTGGTTACGTAACTGCTGCAGCAATGGCAAAGCATAAGTTTCGCCGGCTGCATCAAACGGGCAAATCAATACTTTGGTGGTTTGATTGCTGGCTGCCGGGAAAAGGTTTAGTTCTTCGAGCACGTCATAAATACGGTCGGCACCAAAAGAGATGCCGGCACCGGTAAGGCCTTTTAACCCGAACATGCCGGTTAAGTCATCATAACGGCCACCACCGCCAATGCTGCCCATAGCAACCTCGTTGGTTTTTACCTCAAAGATAGCTCCAGTATAATAGTTTAAACCGCGGGCCAGGGTAATATCCAGTTCTACGGTAGCTTTGTTCAGGGTAAAGCTTTGTAAGTAAGTAAAGATAGTCTCAAGTTCGGTAATACCTTTCAGACCGATAGCGGAGGATGCTAAGATAGTTTTCAACTTTTCCAGCTTTTCGGCATTGCTGCCTTGCAATAAAATCACGGGTTCTAACTGGTCAATGTCGGCTTGGGTAAAACCTTTGGTCAGTAACTCATTTACTACGCCGTCCAAACCTATTTTATCCAGTTTGTCAATGGCTACGGTCATGTCTACAATCAGTTCGGGTTTACCAATAATTTCGGCAATGCCCGACAGTATTTTGCGGTTATTGATTTTGATATTAAAATCGGTCAGGCCCAGCTTGCTCAGCGCTTCATCATAAATCAAAATAAACTCAGCCTCGTTCAGTAATGAGTCGGAACCTACCACATCAGCATCGCACTGATAAAACTCGCGGTAACGGCCCTTTTGCGGCCTGTCTGCACGCCATACCGGCTGCACCTGGAAGCGTTTAAATGGGAAGGTAATTTCGTTTTGGTGTTGTACTACGTACCGGGCAAATGGCACGGTTAAATCGTAACGCAGAGCTTTTTCGGAGATGGACGGGGCAACTGCATTAGAATTTCGGGCGGTTAAGGCTTGCTCGTTAACTTTAGCTAAATAATCGCCGCTGTTAAGTACTTTAAAAATCAGCTTGTCGCCTTCTTCACCATATTTACCGGTTAAGGTACCCAGGTTTTCCATCGTAGGCGTTTCAATTTGCTGATAGCCGTATTTGCGGAAAACAGATTTAATGGTGTCGAATATATAATTACGTTTTACCATTTCGGCCGGCGAAAAATCGCGCATGCCTTTAGGTACAGAAGGTTTAACAGATGCCATGCCGCAAAAGTAAACATTTGAAGCATTTTGCCGAACACCGGGTTTAGCAAGCGGTTATAAAACCGAAAAGGCGCTTTAAATATCGTTAAAGCGCCTTTTAATAAGCTCGTTATATCTTACAAGTCGTCAGTCAATCTGTAATTGGGCATACTCTCTGATGATATCTTTGCAGCCTCCCTCAATCAAATGGTAAACCGGCTCAAACTGGTTGTTATCATAATAAGGGTCGGGCACTTCTTTGTCGTTTAGCAGCAATCGCACTTTGGCTGCGTCCTGCTCATTGCGGGCCAGTGACAGCACATCCGACAGGTTATTACGGTCCATTACTAAAATCAGGTCGAAACGGTCAAAATCAGCCACTTTAAACTGACGGCATATTTGTTGGCTAATGTCGACACCAAAACGTTGAGCCGTGCGTACAGAGCGCCTGTCAGGCCTCTCTCCTACATGCCAGCTACCCGTACCTGCCGAGTCAACCGTCCAATCTAAATGATGTTCATCGGCCAGGTGTTGCATCACACCCTCCACCAGCGGCGAACGGCAGATATTGCCCAGGCAAACCATGAGGATTTTCATATGATTTTAGATGTGCGGGTGTGCAAATGTGCAGATATGCAAATGATTTAAATGTTTGCTTTGGTTCAGTTTAAATTGATGAATTTGCTTTCATCTGCACATTCGCACATCTGAAATCTGCACATCAAAATTATCCAAATATCTGGTTTAACAAACCGGCCAGGTGTACGCCTGCTTTCAGTAGTTGCTGGTTAAGAGCACCTATGTATTTAAAGTTGTACCTGTAGTTCAACACCTCATCGTGCTTGGTGTTGGCGTAAATATTTTCGGCCAGTTCTTTACTGTCAAATAACCATTTGCTTATAGGTTCTTGCTGCCAGGCGGTACGTTGTGCCGGTGTGGTAAAGTTGATGGCGTTAGTATACTCGGTAAAACTGAGGTTCTGAAACTCGATGAGTTTGCTGTCCCACACCGAATGCAAGTTGCTTTCTTCTTTAAACCACATCACTTTAAAATCGTTACCGCCTTTATCGTCGGTATGCGCCGTATGCATCGGCTGATGAATGTCTTCTACAATATGAATCACCATGCGCAGGTACAGCAGCTTTTTATCCTGAGCCAAGTTTTTCTTTTTCAGCTCGCCCACCATAAAATTAAGTTTAGTATAGGCATCTACACTGGTATCCTGCTTTAAAAAGGTTTGCAGTTCGGGGTAAGTGTAGGCCTTATCAAAATCGATATAATGCCATGATGATAAATAGTTGTAGTTAGGGTCCGACTTAATAAAATCGGCCCAGGTACTGGCCATGGCCACCGACTCGTTGCCCAAAATAGCTTTTACCGCTAAACGGGCTTTCGGAGTTAAATAGCTGGAGGCAATCTGACCGGCAATGCGGTGACCTTTATCGCCCCAGGCCATACTATGTAGCGGCGCATAAATAATGGCAGCCGCCAAAATCAGTTTTTTAAAAAAAGTAGTTTTCATGTATTACAATGGTTTGGGAACACAAGGGGTTCTTTTAACGAGGTGCAGGTTGGATGGCAGGATACTGCCTGTACTGGTAATTTTTACCAGCGAATCAGACATTTTAACGGTCTTAAAATAATCTTCGTATACGCCGGAGCGGAAACAACCGCCGGGGTCTTTAAGGCTGTAATCGGCATTGCAGAAAAATCCCCGCAGGTGCAGTGTATCGTTACGCTGGTCGTAGTGGCCCTTGGCATATTCTATCCAGTGGCCTTTGTTCATGCAGGTATCAGCGCCGTAATTTATTTTACTGAATGATTGCATGGCCACAAAAAAAGAATCGCAGCTGAATTTAAACTGGTACAAGGTATAATTTACCAGCTGGCGATGTACCGCTTCGGGGCGTTGCTGCCACTCGCCCTGTAAGAAAGTTACGCCGGGGCTTTGTACGTTGGCATTAGGGCTGCACGAAAACAGCGTTAACAGCCAGCAGCACATCAGCAGCGCAGGAGCAGAAAAATTAAAACGCAGAACAAATCGGGTTTTTAACATAAACAAAAAGCCCTCCCCGTTTGGGGAGGGTTTGGAAAGGATTTTATTTCAAGCTTCCAATCATATCTTCGGGGCGTACCCATTGGTCAAACTGTTCGGTGGTTAACAGTTCCAGTTCAATGGCGGCCTCACGTAATGATTTATTTTCTTTCAATGCTTTTTTAGCAATCTTGGCTGCGTTTTCATAACCGATGTGCGGGTTTAATGCAGTTACCAGCATCAGGGAATTTTCCAGGTGCTTTTTGATGCCATCGTAATTAGGCTCAATACCTTCAGCACAATGGTCGGTAAACGATACGCAGGCATCGCCAATTAAACGTGCTGACTGCAGGAAATTAGCTGCCATTACCGGTTTAAATACGTTAAGCTCGTAATGGCCGTTTGAACCGCCTACGGCGATAGCCACATCATTACCCATCACCTGGGCAGCAACCATAGTTACAGCCTCGTTTTGGGTAGGATTAACTTTACCCGGCATGATAGATGAGCCTGGCTCGTTATCCGGAATATGAATTTCGCCGATACCTGAACGCGGACCCGAAGCCAGCATACGGATGTCGTTAGCAATCTTCATTAAAGACACGGCAATTTGCTTCAGGGCGCCATGGCTTTCTACAATAGCATCGTGTGCTGCCAGTGCCTCAAATTTATTTTCGGCAGTGATGAAAGGCAAGCCGGTAAATTGTGCAATGTACTCGGCTACTTTTACATCATAACCTTTAGGCGTATTGATACCTGTACCTACTGCGGTACCACCTAAAGCCAGCTCTGATAAGTGAGCCAAAGTGTTGCGCAATGCGCGTAAGCCGTGGTCTAACTGTGATACATAGCCCGAAAACTCCTGACCCAAGGTAAGCGGAGTAGCATCCATCAGGTGAGTACGGCCAATTTTAACCACGTTCATAAACTGCTCTGATTTGCGTTTCAGCGAGTCGCGCAGTTTTTCAACGCCCGGAATAGTTACGTCTACTAAAATTTTGTAGGCCGCAATGTGCATAGCCGTTGGGTAGGTATCGTTTGATGATTGTGACTTGTTCACATCATCATTCGGGTGAACAAAGGTTTTACCCTCGCCCAAAGTGTTGCCTTGCAATACGTGTGCACGGTTAGCAACCACCTCGTTCACGTTCATGTTTGATTGCGTGCCCGAACCGGTTTGCCAGATGACCAGCGGAAACTCACTGTCTAATTGACCGGCTAAAATCTCGTCACAAACCTGGGCAATCAGGTCGCGTTTTTCGGCAGGTAGTACGCCTAAATCGGTGTTGGTATAAGCAGCAGCTTTTTTAAGGTAGGCAAAAGCCGCAATGATTTCCTTAGGCATTGATGCCTCCGGACCAATTTTAAAGTTGTTACGCGAACGCTCAGTTTGCGCTCCCCAATATTTATCGGCCGGTACTTGTACCGCACCCATGGTGTCATGCTCGGTTCTGAAACTCATTAATTTGCTGTTTTTAATGCAGCGCAAAGTTAGGGATTAGTGGTTATAAAAATGGATAGAGAAAATAAAGATTTTATTGAAGCAATCGTATTATTCTTGAAATAATTACACTCATTTTTGATGCTTAAAATGTCTTTTATAAACTTCTTTACTGTTGATGTTACCTTTACTATCAATCTTAACCATGCTTAAAGTGGAGTCGCCTTCTAAGCTATCTTCATTTAAATCAGATTCATCTTCAATCATTAAATAGCTAAAATTGGACTTGTTTAGTTGTTTACCAACGGCATTTAATGCCCAGCCACCATCGCCACAACGACTGGCAATATCAAAATTCCCTAAATGCTTTCCATCGTCGTCGAAAATGTAATACTTCAGCAGTATACATGAGCTTTCTTCATCTACAGTGGCTATGGTAAATGCTGTAAAATTATTGTTCTGTTTTTGCCAGGAATAATAAAAGTTAGTGTTGTACGAAGAGACTTGCTTTTTAGCTTCTGCATTCTGAAAAATGAGTTTAAAGTCGTTACTATCAACAGGACTGAAGTTTTTTTCAAAATCTTCGACAGTCATTTTTTTTAAATCGAATGTTTTAAGGTCTGCGTATTTGAATTTAGGCTTTAAATCTATTAGCTTTCTTTTGGTAGGTGATTCGTTATTAAATTCTTCTTTCAATTTAAGTTCTTTAACCGGCTTTGTTATGCACCCTTGAAAAATGGTGATGAGAATTGTTGCGACAATAAGGAAAATTGAGTTTAGGCGATTCTCTGTAATCATACGTTCGTAATAAGTAATACAATAGCTTTCCAAATTAAGCACAATTACTCAATTTAGCCGCCATGACTATTAAAGACGCCCAGCAATTGGTTGATCGATGGATTAACACTACCGGTATACGCTATTTTAATGAACTGACTAACACGGCTATTTTAATGGAAGAGGTTGGTGAAGTAGCCCGCATCATGGCGCGGCAATACGGCGAACAATCTTTCAAAAAGTCAGATACCGAGGTTAACCTGGCAGACGAAATGGCGGATGTTTTATTTGTATTGATATGCCTGGCTAACCAAACCGGCATTGATTTGACCGATGCCCTGAATAAAAACCTGGAGAAAAAAAGTATCCGTGATGCAGACCGGCATCGGAATAATGAGAAGCTTAAATAAATTCTTGATGGATTATTGTAACCGCTTAAGACAATTGATAGTGCTGACCTGGCATCAGGCATTCGTTTAATTTTCGGTCAAAAGGATTTAAATCGTCAATTTGGTCAACCGGTTCAAAAAAGGATAGGCCAATCAGGCGCACATCGGGCCTGCATTGGGCAATAAATCTGTCGTAAAAGCCTTTACCATAACCTACCCGGTAACCTTGCTTATCAAAAGCTAAAAGGGGTATGAGCATCAAATCAATTTGAGTGGTTTCAACCAGGTTTCCGGTTATTGGTTCGGGTATACCAAATGCATTGATGGCTAACTCAAGCGACTCATTATCCGCAAAGTTTTGCATGGTGTGATGGGCAAAATCGGCTTTAGGGAACACGCGCCCGATTTGCGGGTGATTTACCTCCAGCCACTGCCTGATTAAAAAAGTATCAGGCTCTTTACGTGCGTGTATGGGTAAAAACAGATGAATAACCTCCACAGTCGACAAGTCCAGCTGCTGAAATTGCTTTAACAACGACTGATTTAAAAGGTCGTAATCCGCCTGCGATAGCTGCTTGCGCTTGGCAATATAGAGTTTACGTATTTCGGCTTTGGTCAAGAGTAAGTGACGTTAGAAAGTTGTGCGTTTAATACCGGCAAATCATTTTGTATAGTTTGATAAATCGTATGCGCAGATATACCAAAATACTCGTGGATGAGTTTATTACGCATTGCTTTCATTAAACTCCATTTAACATTTGAGTGATTAGCTTTAAACGCCTCTGATATCTTGCCGGCTGCTTCACCAATAATTTCAAATCTTCTTATCACTGCATCTTGAAGCATTACATCTGAAGTGAAATCAGGCTCACTTTTGCCGTCAGTATATTGCAAAATAAGCTTAATGGATTCCAGAATGTCGTTGATGTATATACTATCCGACCGGGTCATAATATAGGTATGGCGGTTTGTTCGACCTCAAATTTTATAGACGGCTTAAGCGCGCTATATTCTACAATGTCTGTTTTGTGCATGGTTAAGGTACTGATTTCCTCTTCCAACTCAAGCAAAGTAAAAATCGTAAAATCACTCCCCGGTTCAATGAGTAAGTCTATATCGCTCTCTTCGGTCATGGTACCTTTAGCCAGCGAGCCAAAAATAGCTGCCTTTTTAATAGCGTAACGCTGTAAAACGGGCGTAATCATACTTTTATAAGCGTCTATACTCAACATTAATCAAATATACTTAATTCGGTAGTAAACAGAAGCGCCTCCAAAAGTGGAGGCGCTTCTGTTTAGTATTTTAAAAAGTGATTAACCTTTTACACGCTCCATGTAAGCGCCGGTAGCAGTATCAACTTTTACTTTATCACCCTGGTTGATGAATAAAGGAACACGGATTTCGGCGCCGGTTTCAACCGTGGCTGCTTTTAAGGCGTTGGTTGAGGTATCTCCTTTAACGGCAGGTTCTGAGTAAGTGATTTCCAGTTCAACTGAAGCTGGGGCTTGTGCCATGATGGGCTCATCACTTTCAAAAGCAATAATTACGTTTACACCTTCTTTCAGGAATTTAACGGCATTACCAAATAAAAACTTAGGGATGTTAAATTGCTCGTAGGTCGTGTTGTCCATTACTACTAGGTCATTACCGTCTTCGTATAAATACTGGTAATCGTTGGTTTCAACGCGGGCAATGGTTACCTCTTCGTCTGTACGGAAACGGTATTCAACTAATTTACCGGTTGTTACGTTACGCATACGGGCCTGGTAAAAAGCGCGTAAGTTGCCTGGGGTACGGTGTATAAACTCTTCCACCTGCACTAACTCGCCGTTAAAGCGAAGTATATTCCCGTTTTTTATTTCTGATGCTTTAGACATAACAAATTTTTCGTGGCCCAAACTTAGGGACTTATCAGCAAACAATCAAGCAGTTATTGCTTAGCGGTTACCGGGTCGCCATCGGCATTAAGTTCTACAATTTCGTAACCTAACTTTTGCAAGCCGGGTGTAATACGAGCTTTATCGCCTACCAGTACAATGTTCATCTGGTCGGGCAAAATATACTGATGCGCAATAGCTTTGAGTTGCGCCTGGCTAATGCTGTTTAGTAAAGTGGTTTGAGCTGTTAAATAATTTGCCGGCAAGTTATAATCCTGAATGAGCGAAATAAAACGAGCCTTTTGCGGTGCAGTTTCGTACCGCAAGGCATTACCCTGGCCAATAGCTTTTTTCAGGAAGGTAACTTCTTCAGCAGTGGGCCCGTTAGTGCTAAAGTTTTTCAGTTCGGTCATTAAAGCCACCAGCGCACTATCAGTTGATTGCGCACGAATACCCGAGCTAAACGTAAAGCCACCGGCATATTTATCAGCCGAGAAAGTGCTGCGGGCACCATAAGTCCAGCCTTTGGTTTCGCGCAGGTAAGTATTTAAGCGGCTGGTAAAATCGGTTCCTAACGGGTAATTAGCCATGTAAGCTTTGTAATAATCGCCGGTTGGATTGTAGCGTAAGTTGTTGCCATAACCTACTGCAAACTGGGTTTGTGCAGCTTTAGGCACATCTACAATATAAATTTTGGTTTTAGCTACAGGCAATGCAGCAGCCGGGGCAACTAAGTTTACTTTTTTATTGGGCAGTTTGTTTAAAAATGCCAGTTGGGCAATAACTTCAGGCTCCTTAACATCACCTACCACAACTACTTTAGCCCCGTTAGAAGTCATGTAATTATCATAGTAGTTTTGTATGTCGTTAAAAGTAATATTGCTTACGGTTTGTTCTGTGCCAGCATCAGGTACACCTAAAATATTATTGCCACCATAGTTTAATTTAGCAAATACATTATTAGCAATAGCTGCGGGTTGAGATTTAAGCAGTTTGAACGATTCTAAGCGCTGCTTTTTTAATCGGTTAAAAGCTTCTTCTGTAAATTTAGGATTGAGTATGCGCTCTTGTAATAACTCCATGGTTTTAGGCAAATTGGCCTTTAAGGACTGCACCGTAAACACCACTGCATCCGTACCGCTGCTTACATAAATATTGCTGCCCAATTTTTGTAGCTCGGCTGCAAAGCGCTCGGCCGAATACTTGCGGGTATCTTCAGCCATCATGGCAGTAAAGAAACTGGACAATCCGGCTTTAGCCAAGTTGTTAGCATCAGCCAGCCGGCCCCCAGGTATGCTGACTGTGAGCGTAACCGCCGGAACTTCGGTATTTTCTGAACCGATGATATCAACACCTGAAGGTAGTGTCTTTTTCCAGAAAGCGGGTACACGAGTTACCGGCACCGGGCCAACCGGTGGGGCCACATTGCGGTTAAAATTATCTTTAGGCTTGTTGTATTTTAAACCGGCGTAACCATAATCAGGCGCTTTGTAATGCGTTGTATCTATTTTATAATTGTCACTGTTAGCCGGAGCGATATTCTGGCCCTTGGTGAGTACGCTTAAAATAACAGCACCTTTGTTTTTAATGTACTTGTTATAAGCGTTCATCACATCCTGTTTGGTCAACGATTGATATGCTTTTAGCTCTTCGGCCGCTTTATTAGGGTTACCTGTAAAAGTTTGGTAAGCTGCCAACTGCGAAACCTTACCCGAAACGCTTTGCAAGCCATTGATAAATTGCGACTGAATGCTGCCTTTAAATTTGGCCATGTCATCGTCGGTGATACCACGTTTGTCTAACGAGTCGAGCGCTGCGCGATAGAGTTGCTCCATATCGGCCAGCGTTTTTCCTGGCAGTGGGGTAAGCTGCACAATAAATTCGCCGGCCAACTCATCGTTGCTGCTGCGAGCAGACGCATTTAAAGCCAACTGCTTTTTAACGATAGTTTGATAGAGAATAGAGTTCTTACCTTGCCCCAGTATTTCAGCTAAACAATCGAGCGCAGGCATATCTTTGGTGTAATTAGGTACTGTAGGATATACTATACTTAACAACGGCAGTCGTGCATAATTGTCGGTATATGACACATAACGGTCGGCCGTAAGGCTCACCGGCGCAACCTGTACTGGTTTAACTTCGGGGCCACGAGGTATACTGCCAAAATATTTTTCAATCAGCTTAATAGTATTTGCCGGTTGAATATCGCCGCCGATGGTAAGCGTGGCATTGTTAGGGCTATACCAGCGTAAAAAGAAATTTTTAAGGTCGTTTACATTGCTGCGGTTCAAATCTTCGATGTAGCCGATGGTTAGCCAGGAGTAAGGGTGACCGTAAGGATATAAATTTTTGCTGTAGTACTGTGAAACCAAACCATAAGGACGGTTATCATAATTCTGTCCGCGCTCGTTTTTTACTGTGGCACGTTGTATCTCAAAACGCTCTTGGGTTACCTGACCTAACAGAAAACCCATACGGTCAGCTTCGAGCCATATCATGTCTTCGAGTAGGTTGGCAGGTACTGTTTCGTAATAGTTGGTGCGGTCGTGGTTGGTAGAACCGTTGTTGGTGCCGCCGTTACCAATGGTAATTTTATCGTGTACGCCTTTGGGTGCATGGTCGGAGCCTTCAAACATCATGTGCTCAAAAAAGTGAGCAAAGCCCGACTTACCAATTTCTTCACGCGCTGACCCTACGTGATAGGTCACGTCCACATGCACTAAAGGGTCCGAATGGTCTTCGTGTAAAATTACCGTTAGGCCGTTGGGTAAAACATACTTTTCGTAAGGTATAACAAGGCTGGTGCCGGTTTTGGTCACTTTCTGAACTAATTTGGCTTGCCCGTAAGTAGCAGCACTTGCCACAAGCAAGGCCAGCATAAGGCTTAAAGATTTTTTCATGAAGTTAAATTAGTTAATGTGCTAATTTAACAGTTTATACATTTTCTGTTAAACTAAATGCCTACAAAAATTAAAGTTTAAGCAGTTTTAAGATTTATAATCGGTGATATTTAATTGTTGGGTGCAAAAGCTGTACTCATGCTCCTGGTTAGAGCCAACAATAATTAGTCGGTTGCCGGCCATTTGTTCAACCAGTTGCAAATACCAGTTACTGCCTTGTTTGTCTAAGTTAGATGTCGGCTCGTCGAGCATCAGGATAGCCGTATCGGAGCAAAAGGCAAGGGCAAGTTTTAGGCGTTGTTTCATGCCGGATGAAAAGTATTTAACCAGCTTATGACGGCTGCTTTTCATTCCCAACAAGTCAATAAGCCCAACACGGTCCATACCGGTAATGTAGGGCTTAAATTGAAAATGAAAATCGATGACCTCAGTGAGGCTAAAATCTTCGATGAGTTCTAAGTAAGGTGCAGCCAGGCTGATGTGCTGAAATACCTTTTCAACATCCAGCGGCTGATTGTTTTCAGTAAAAGTGACTTTGCCTGCCGAGGGTGATAAACTGCCGTTGAGCAGTTGCAATAGTGTAGATTTACCCGATCCGTTTGGGCCCAGCACTGCATAACTGTTGCCAGATGAAAAATTATAGTCAATACCCTTAAATATCCAGTCGCGGTTAAAGCGTCGGCCGGCATCCTGTAAGGTAATTTGTATTTGCGAAGTCATGATAAACAGTTTACAGCATCAGTCAGTAATCAAGTTAAATCTGCCCAACGCTATAAACTGCATAAGCTAATTTTAGTTATTGCCAAAGCCTTTCATGATACCGCGCTGTGAGCTTTGAATGAAATTTAAAATTTCATCACGTTCTTCCGTCGGTCTGAAATCAGCCTCGATGATGCCCATGGCTTTACTTACGTTACTGTTTTTAACAAACAGCGTACGGTAAATATCCTGAATTTCGTTAATCTTATCTTCGCTGAAGCCCCGGCGGCGTAAGCCTACCGAGTTGATACCGGCATAGGATAATGGTTCGCGGGCAGCCTTAACATAAGGCGGTACGTCTTTACGCACCAGCGAGCCACCGGTTACAAAAGCGTGGGACCCGATGTTACAGAACTGGTGAATAGCTACCATACCTGCTAATACCACAAAATCGCCAACGGTAACGTGGCCGGCTATAGTTGTATTGTTAGAGAATATACAGTTGTTGCCAATTACACAATCGTGAGCCACGTGGCAGTAAGCCATGATGAGGCAGTTGCTGCCAATTTCGGTTCTCCAGTGGTCTTTAGTACCGCGGTTAATGGTAACGCACTCACGGATGGTGGTATTGTCGCCAATAACAGCCTGCGTACTTTCGCCTTTAAATTTTAAATCCTGCGGAATGGCAGAAATAACGGCACCCGGAAATATACGGCAGTTTTTACCGATGCGGGCACCATCCATGATCGTAACGTTCGAACCAATCCAGGTACCCTCTCCTATCTCAACATCTTTATGTATAGTAGCAAAGGGGTCTATAATAACATTATCGGCAATTTTTGCTTGCGGATGAATATAGGCTAACGGCTGAATCATTACTTACTTGTATTTTACAATTTGCGCCATTAGTTCGGCTTCAACCACAATCTTCTCACCTACCATGCCTATACCTTTCATCTGGGCAATTCCACGACGGATAGGCGCAATCAAATCGCATCTGAATATCAGTGTGTCGCCTGGCAATACTTTATCCTTAAAGCGGGCATTTTCTATTTTCAGGAACAGTGTTAGCCAATTTTCGGGGTCGGGTACGGTATTTAATACCAGTATACCACCAGTTTGTGCCATAGCCTCAATTTGAAGAACGCCAGGCATTACTGGCGCACCCGGAAAGTGGCCCACAAAAAACGGCTCGTTCATGGTTACGGCTTTTAAGCCAACCACATGCGTTTTAGTAAGTTCTAAAATTTTATCAACTAACAGCAGCGGCGGACGATGCGGCAGAATATTCATAATCTGCACGGTATCATAAACCGGCTTGGCATTAGGGTTATAAACCTTAATATGCTTACGGCTGCGCTCTTTTTTAATCAGTGCTTTTATTTTTTTAGCAAAAGCAACGTTAGCAGCATGACCCGGACGGGCAGCCATAATGTGGCCGCGCAGCGGTACACCAACCAGTGCCAAATCGCCAATCATATCCAGCAGTTTATGACGTGCCGGCTCATTTTGGTGGCGTAATTCAATGTTGTTCAAGATGCCTTGAGGGGCAACATCAATATCTTTACGGTTGAACAGCTTAGCCAAATGCTGCAGCTCCTGTTCGTCCACGTGTTTATCAACCACTACAATCGCATTGTTGATGTCGCCGCCTTTAATCAGGTTATGCTTCAGCAACATCTCCAGCTCATGTAAAAAGCAGAAAGTACGGCTGCTGGCTACTTCTTTCTTAAATTCGGAGATGGAAGAAATTGTAGCATGCTGGGTACCTAATACAGGCGAGTTGTAATCAACCATACATGTAAATCGGTAGTCGTCATCCAGCGGCATGGCCACCATTTCTACCTTACGGTCGGTTTCAGAATAATGTATGTTGTATGGAATATGATAGTACTCACGGTCGGCATCCTGCTCTTTCCAGCCGGCTTCGGCAATGGCCGATACAAATGGCATCGAACTGCCATCCATAATCGGGGTTTCAGGGCCATCCATATCAATCAGCACGTTATCCAGTTCTAATCCAACCAAAGCGGCTAATACATGTTCAACTGTGCTTACACTGGCGCCGTTTTGTGTTAAGGTAGTACCTCTTGAGGTGTCGGTTACATTATCAACATCGGCATCAATAATCGGAGCATCCGGAAGGTCAACCCTTCTAAATTTGAAACCATGATTCTCGGGTGCCGGATTGAAAGTCATCGTTACACGCTCGCCGGTATGCAATCCGGTACCAGATACGGCAACAGGGGCCTTAATAGTTCTTTGCTTTACGTTCATATACTTGGAGTGCTGCATCAGTGAATGATTTCTTGCTTGTTACGCAGCTCAGCAATGGTTTTTTCTAACTCTTCAATTTGTTTTTTAAGCTCGGGCAACTGGTGTACAATTAAATGAGAGCGCAAAAAGCCCTGATAAGGTTGCAATAGTACACCTCCCCACTTTTTACCAGGCTCAGTGATACTTTTATTTACACCGGTTTGTGCCTGTATTTGTGACCCTTTGGCTATACTGATATGGCCTACTACGCCTACCTGTCCGCCCATGATTACGTTTTCGCCAATTTTGGTACTGCCCGATATGCCGGTTTGTGCCGCAATTACAGTATTGCTACCCACCTCGGCATTATGGGCAATCTGAATCAAATTATCCAGCTTTACTCCCTTGCGTATCACAGTCGAGCCCATGGTTGCACGGTCGATGGTGGTGTTGGCGCCGATTTCTACATCATCCTCAATTATTACATTACCAATCTGGCTTACTTTGCTGTAAGCGCCTGATGGTGTTGGAGCAAAGCCAAAACCGTCGCTGCCTATTACGGCACCGGCGTGTATCACTACGTTATTCCCTATTACACAATCAGCATAAATTTTTACGCCGGCAAACAGGGTTACGTTATCACCCAAAACCACGTTATCGCCAACATAACAGTTAGGATAAATTTTGCACTGATTACCGGTTTTAACCTGATGGCCCAGATAAGCAAATGCACCTATGTAATTATTTTGACCAACAGAAGCGCTGACATCAATAAAGCTGGGTTGCTCTATACCGGTTTTATTGAGCTTAAGAGTATTATATTTTTCCAGAAGGATGGAAAAGGCATGGTAAGCATCTTTTACCCGAATCAGCGTTGCATTAACAGGCTCTGTTGTTACAAGAGCCTCATTTACAATAACTACCGATGCATGGGTATTATACAAAAACTGCTCATATTTAGGATTAGCTAAAAAAGATAAGGCGCCTTCACGGGCTTCTTCAATCTTGGCCAATGTATTGACAATAACCTCAGGGTTACCCTCAATAGTTCCGTTCAGCATCAAACCTATTTCCTGCGCAGTAAATTGCATCGGACAAATTTAAAGGTTAAAAGTTAAGCAACAAATTATAAACACACTGTTAACAGCTTATAGCAGGTCTTTAGTATAGCAAAATATATATTTTTCTACAGTTTTAGCTAAAGCCTCCAGGTTCGAGTTATCACTTGCAGTTGTAATATCTTTAATGGCGCCACCTTTCATCAGTATTTTGATGTTGGCATCGCCTACTTTGTAAGCGTTATTACTAATCACATCAGTAAATACGAAATATCCGGCGTCTTCGAAACTCACGTTATAAAATTTCATTGCTTTTTGCCTCAATTCATCTACCCGTGCAGCGTCAGGTTTGGTATTGGTGATATCAACCTGGTACAGCCGGCGCTGAATAAAGCTCTGGCACAACTTAGACAAAACCTTATCCGGATGACCAATCCACACCTTAACGGCTGCCATAATATCAGTATCATCAAGGCAGGTAAACGTCTCAATATGATGGTCTTCGTTGATGAACTGCTCTTTTGAGATGTTATTTTGCAGGAAATGGTTTAATGCCGGTGTCGAAAATAATTCTTGTCCCTTTAATGAAAGCATCCGGGCGCGCTGTAATATCTTGCCCAGCATCTGCTCGCCCGAGGTAACGGTTTTATGCAAGTACACCTGCCAGTACATCAGCCGGCGGGCTACCAGAAACTTTTCGATGGAATAAATACCTTTTTCTTCAACCACAATGGCATCATCTACCACATTCAGCATTTTGATGATACGCTCCGAACTGATTATACCTTCAGACACACCGGTATAAAAGCTATCACGGTTCAGGTAATCGAGGCGGTCCATATCCAACTGGCTCGATACTAATTGATGAAGAAACTTTTTAGGATAAGTATCATTAAATATTTCGATAGCCATATCTAAAAAACCGCCAAAGCGCTCATTTAGCTTGTTCATGAGCAGGGTTGAGATATCCTCGTGGTCAATACCCTGCACAATATGTTTTTCGAGCGCGTGCGAAAACGGCCCATGGCCAATATCGTGCAGCAGGATGGCAATCATCACCGATTCTTCTTCTTCGGCAGTAATATCATGGCCTTTGTCGCAAAGGGTTTTAACCGCCAATTGCATCAGGTGCATGGCTCCCAGGGCGTGGTGGAAACGGGTATGCAGTGCACCGGGATAAACCAGGTGCGTCATGCCCAATTGCTTGATATACCGTAAACGCTGAAAGTATGGGTGCTCCATTAAATCGAACACCAAATCGGTAGGAATGCTAATAAACCCGTAAACCGGATCGTTTATTATTTTTTTCTTGTTCAAGCTCAGTTGCTGTATAGTTTTGCAAAAGTGTTAAATTACTCCTATCTACCAACAAATGAAATGTTATTTTTTGTTAAGATAGCTTCATATTTGACAACAAAACCTAAACATATAAGTTATAAACCCAACATATTTATCATAGAATGCAAGAGACAACCATACTTTGGGCCGACGACGAGATTGATTTATTGAAACCCCATATATTATTTTTAACCGAAAAAGGCTATAAAGTAAAAACGGCTACTAACGGTTCTGACGCGCTTGAATTGTTCAGAAACGGATATTATGACCTGGTTTTTTTAGATGAAAATATGCCGGGCCTGACCGGGTTGGAAACCCTTACTCAAATTAAGGCCATAAACGCCGATGTGCCCATTGTGCTGATTACCAAAAATGAGGAAGAGCCAATGATGGAAGATGCCATTGGGTCCAAAATTGATGATTACCTCATTAAGCCGGTAAATCCTAAACAGATTTTACTGACCATTAAAAAGCTTACAGAAAATAAGCGCCTGGTAACCGAGAAAACAACTATGGCTTACCAGCAGGATTTCCGTACGCTGGGCATGACGCTGAATGATAACCTGAGTTTTCAGGAATGGGTAGATGTGTACAAAAAATTGATTTACTGGGAACTGGAACTGGAGCGCCTGGAAGATGCTGGCATGCACGAAATATTAACGCTGCAAAAAGCTGAAGCCAACGTACAGTTTTGCAAGTTCATAGAAAAAAACTATTTAAACTGGGTAAAGAACCCCGATAGTGCTCCTATACTTTCGCACCAATTGTTTAAAAAGAAGGTGTTTCCGAAGCTGGATAATACGCCGGTGTTCTTTATCCTGATTGATAACCTGCGCTACGACCAGTTTAAAATCATCAACCCGATTATTTCTGAATACTTTAGGCTGGAAGAAGAAGAAACGTACTACAGTATTTTACCTACGGCTACCCAGTATGCTCGTAACGCCATATTTGCCGGCCTGATGCCGCTGGATATGGAAAAGCGCTTTCCGGGTATGTGGCAGAACGATGAGGATGAGGGCGGTAAAAACCTGCACGAAGAAGCATTTTTGGCCGACCAGATTAAACGGGTACTGCGTAAAGACTGCAAATTCTCATACAACAAAATCTTAAATATTGATGAAGGCCGTGCGCTGAACGATTCGGTGAACAACCTGATGAATAATGAGTTGAACGTAGTGGTGTATAACTTTGTGGATATGCTGTCGCATGCACGTACCGATATGCAGATGATTAGGGAACTGGCCAGTGATGATGCCGCTTACCGTTCGCTTACCTTATCGTGGTTTGAGCATTCGCCGTTGTTAGATTTGTTGAAGTTTTTATCGCAAAAGCAAGTGAAGGTGATAATCACTACCGACCATGGCACTATCAAAGTAAAGAACCCGAGCAAAATCATTGGCGATAAAAATACCAATACCAACCTGCGCTACAAGCAAGGTAAAAACCTTAATTTTAACGCTAAGGAGGTGTTTCATATCCGTAACCCGCACGATGCCATGTTGCCTAAGTTGCACGTAAGCAGCAGCTTTGCCTTTGCTAAAGAAGACAGCTACTTTGTTTACCCGAATAACTATAACCATTTTGTGAACTTTTATAATGAAACGTTCCAGCATGGTGGTATATCACTCGAGGAAATGATTATACCGGTGATTACCTATGGTGCAAAATAAAGCAAATCGTTTATTTTTGCGTTTACATAAACCACAATATGCCACCTCAAACCAGGTGGCATATTGTATTATTGATGATATGATGAACAGGCAGACATCAATGGAAGTTGCTTCTTTGGCTGAGCTCCCGGCAACAGCACAAGCGTTGCTGGATTTTGCTGCGGATCAGAAAATATTCTTGTTTTACGGACAAATGGGTGCGGGTAAAACAACCTTTATCAAAACCTTATGTGAGAGCTTGGGTGTAATTGAGCCGGTTACCAGCCCCACGTTTTCTATTGTAAACGAGTATAACGGAGATAACTCTAAAATATATCACTTTGACTTTTATCGTCTTAAAAAGCAGGACGAAGCTTTAGACATGGGTTACGAAGAATATTTTTACTCTAATCAGTATTGCTTTATTGAGTGGCCCGAAAAGATTCCGGATTTGCTGCCTTTGCATTACATCAAGGTAAATATTACCGTAATCAACGGACAATTGCGCCGGTTTACCTTTGAAAGTATTTAGCACATATTGTTTTAAATTTGCGTACCTTCAACCATTCTGTTTAAGAAATATCAAAAGCAGGGTGGCTAATATTTTGAATACATGAGCTCTGGGTTATATAGTGGGTTTTCTGATGTGGCCAAGCAGGCCATGATGCAGCCGCAGGAATCAATGCTGGCTACTAAAAGCAAAAAAAATACACTTTATATCGGTATTCCGCGCGAAACCTCCTTTCAGGAAAACCGCATAACACTTACCCCCTTTTCGGTTGCGTTACTGGTAAACAACGGGCACGAAGTGTTGCTGGAAACCAATGCCGGTAAAGCTGCTAATTTTTTAGACAACCATTACAGCGAGCAGGGCGCGCAGATTGTTTACGATACCAAAAAGGTTTACGAAGCCGACATCATCATCAAAGTAGCGCCGCCCACCATGGCCGAAATTGAACTGATGAAGCCTGGCCAGATATTAATTTCTACCCTACAGCCCTCTACCCTCAAAGTTGAATGTCTGCAGGCGCTGATTAATAAGCGTATCACGGCCCTATCTTTTGAGCATTTGCGTGATGAAGGCGGTATATTAAGCGTGGTAAGGGCCATGAGCGAAATTGTAGGCGCTACCTCTATATCTATTGCTGCGGAATACCTGAGTAATGTGTTTGGCGGCAAGGGACTGATGCTGGGTGGTATTACCGGCGTGCCCCCTACCGAAATTGTAATTTTAGGTGCCGGTACCGTTGGCGAATATGCTGCACGTACGGCCATCTCATTAGGTGCCGAGGTCAAAGTATTTGACCCCTCTATTTATAAATTACGTCGCTTGCAAAATAACATCGGTAGCCGGGTGTTTACTTCGGTGATTCAGCCTATTGTGCTCGAAAAAGCCATTACTACCTGTGATGTAGTCATCGGTGCACTCCGTACCGAGGATGGCCGCAGCCCATGCATCATTACCGAAAATACCGTAAGCCGGATGAAACCCAATTCGGTTTTAATTGACGTGAGCATTGACCAGGGCGGTTGTTTCGAAACATCCGAAATAACTAATCATACTCACCCAACGTTCCGTAAATACGACGTAATACACTATTGTGTGCCCAATATTGCTTCGCGGGTGGCACGTACGGCTACTTACGCGCTAACTAATATTTTTACCCCCATTTTGTTGGACATTGGCGAAAACGGCGGTATCAACAACGTTATCTGGCAAAAAACGGGTATACGCAATGCGGTATATATTTATCACGGGCAATTAACCAACAAGCACTTGGGCGAGCGATTTAATATCCCTTGTAAAGACTTGGATTTATTAATCGTAGCTAATCGCTAAGACTTTAGTTTTTATTGTTTAAATGCTGTCGGTATCTCGGTAGTATGATGCGGTGCTCCATAATGGCTGATGCTAAGTTTGGCTGTGCTTTTATTTTCAATCACTATTTTGAAAAGCATATCGTAATCATCATCCGTAATGGTTTCAAATGGTACAGCAGTACCAAAGGCTTTGGCCAGGGGGATGATGGTGTTAGAGTGACCTACAATCAAAACTCCTTTCCCCTTATTGTTTTGTAATACCTCGTTAGCAAAGTCTTTAAAATCTTTAGCTGTATAAACAGTCATTTTTAACTGACGTGCAGCGGCTGTCGGGCCACCTGTACTAATGGTGCGCTTGTATGGGGTGCTGTAAACCGCGTCAATTTTCTGGTTTTTCAGTTTTGCAGCTAAGTCGTGAGCGCGTTTGTCGCCATCGGCAGTTAAATCAGGGTCGATACTGCTCATTGCTCCCTCCGCAGTTTGTTTTTCGGCATGGCGCACTAACCAAATGGTGGTTTTTTGCGCGTAAGTGTTTAAAACACCAATCAGCGTAATAATCGACAATAAGAAAACAACTCTTTTTAACATAAGTTTAACTGCTTGATGCGCTAATGTAACGACTTAGTTTAAAACAAATATGTTTAAAACTAATTATTAAAGAAACTACTGCTGTTTAGTATGAATGTATTTAGTAAAGAATATTTTAAAAGTTTATGGAAGGTTTTGGTAGCAACCTTTTCCGGTTTTATTAACGATAATGGTTTAAAATTAAGCGCCTCTCTGGCCTATTATACTATTTTCTCCATTGCCCCGCTATTGATTTTGATACTATCCCTCGCTGGTATCTTTTTAGGGCCTGACGCTGCTTCGGCCAGGTTGTATGGGCAGATAGACCAGTATGTAGGTAAAGATGCTGCCAAGCAAATTCAGGATATCGTTAAAAATCTGCAGTTTTCGGGTAAAAGCGGGGTTGCGTTAGTGTCGGGCATTGTTACCTTATTAATTGGTGCAAGCAGTATATTTTTAGAGATACAAGATTCTATCAATACCATATGGCGGGTAAAGGCCAAACCCAAAAAAGGCTGGCTGAAAATGCTGCAAAACCGCTTCTTGTCTTTTTTGGGTTTGGCCTTTACCCGCCATATGGTATTGATAGAATCTTGTATCTCTAAAA
>CAXYKR010000432.1:0-16951 GCA_964277815.1 uncultured Mucilaginibacter sp.
ATTTTTAGTGGTTTGCACCCGTTGAGCCTCAGTAGTGCCTTTTTGTTTGAGAAACGCCTTTTCTTTATCAATCAGCGTTTTGTATTTATCCTCAGCATCTTTTATTTCTTTTGCATTCCTACTGAGCGTGTCCTCCAGCGCCTTGTCGCTTAAACCCTTAATTTCTTTTTGCAGCTGCTTGTAAGCGGCAGCAGCTTTTTTAGCCGGGTCTTCCTTCTTGCCATCACCACCAACACCGGTATCATGGCCGATTTCTTTCAACCGCTTGCGAATGGCCACCATTTCGGCTGCAACTTTATTGTACTCATCAGTGCCCTGTTTAAGTTGGGCTATAGCTTTGGTATCTTTTTGCAGTTGCTGGTCGAGCTGGTCTTTGGTTGCATTTTTTAAATCGAATTGATAAGGGCCTCCGCCACCAGGATTCGTATTGATAGCCGGTGCCTGGTTTAAATCACTTGAATAAACTTCTTTGATTTGTTGAATCTCACGTAATTTGGCCGCTTTTTGGTCTGCCAGGTCTTGCTGGTAAGCAGCCCGAACACCGCTTTTGGTAATTACACCTTTTGTAAATGTCAAGGCGTAACCGTTTTTCATTCTTTCATTATTACTAAGTCCCTCCCATCCGGCACGACCTTTTGTCTCCAAGTCGATAATGTCTTCTTGTAAGGCTACAATTTTATTGGTAGCAGCTGTGGCACGGGCCTGACGTTCCAGCGCATCAATATGTTTATTGATTTCGCCGGTCGCTTTACCAACTTTAACAGCTTCATCATCATATAACTTAAGATGGTCAGGCATCAAGTCCCGGAGTGTGGCTATTGCTTTTGCCTCATCCTCTTTACTTGATGTCCGGCTCTTTAGCACTTTTTGAGCCGACTCGATAGCTAATTTCTCGCGCAGAACTGCTTTTTCGGCTTCAGCAGAAACGCTGTTCAAGGTTTGCTCGATACGAGTTGCCTCACTCACCGAATCACCAAACATCTCAAATGCAGCAATAGCCGCTGCTAAAGCGGATATTACTAAACCTACGGGGTTAGCTTTAGCCAATAGATTAAACGCAGCGAGTTCGGCTTTCGCAGCTGCAATATTACCACGTAATAAGTAGTAAGTAGCAGCCTCAGCAATACGGGCTGCAGATGCCAATTTAGACCAGGCTGCAGATGCCTGTAACGTCAAAAGAAACTCCTTACTCAGTAAGGTTGAAATTGCTAAAACTGCGTTATAGGTTCCATAAGCTACTGCACCAACAATCAACAGTTTAACAAAAGTGGCTATCGTCCGAGCGGACGAGTTCAATACATCAATAAATTTAGATGCAGCATTTACACCTTTGGCCAAAAAATCAGTAAGACTTGTATTAGCAGTCAGACCAGCAAACTTTTTGCTCAACCGGTCCAGGCTGGCCGCGAAGTTGTTGTTTTTAACGTTGAACTCAGCGGTAAGCGAGGTACCCTCCTTGAATAACTCTTGCGATTGCTTTTGGCGGACACTAAGTAACTGCAAATTGTTAGTAAGCAAACCGAGCGCTGCCGTTGCCCGGGCGCCATCCTCACCCACCATACCCATGCTTTCGGCCAGGCCTTGTACACCCTGCCCGGTACTTTGCAGGTTTTTAAGCACGGCCTGCAGTGCACCCATACCATCTTTGGCCAACAAATCTTCAAATGCTTGTTTGGCCATGCCGGCAACACTCGCAAATTTTGCGGTGTCACTGCCCATACCAACAATGAACTGGCCGATAGCGGTAGCGGCCGATTCCACCGGCTGACCGAGTTCATCCATGGTCGAAGCCAGCGCCATGACATCCTGTATACTAATTTTAGCTTGAGGCGCTATACCACCAAGCCTTTTTGTAAACTCGACGATATAGCCTTCGTTGGCCGTACCGGCAGCGCCCAACCCGTTGATGGCCGAACCAACCTTAAGTAAAGCTTGCTCCAGACCGTACTCATCTTTTAAGTGGAAAATTTCTGTAAGCTTACCCAGGTCATTAATTGCAGCTTCCGCGTTACCTAAATCTTTACCCAAGGCAACGTTAATCTGGTCAGCAGCACGAACGAAACCTAACACGTCCTTTTCTCCGGATATACCGAGTTTACCGGCCACTTCAGCCAGGTTGTTAAGCTCAGAGCGGCTTGTCCGGGTGTCGAGTTCTTTAAATGATTTTTGAAGCCGGCGAACAGACAGTTCGCTCATGCCGGTAGTTTTTTGGATATCGGAAATACTATCAGCCAATTTTGCATTCTGACTGATAATATTTTGAAACTGCTGAGTTATAAATTGAAAGCCCAGGAAGCCGGTGGCGAGCATGCCAAGCTTTCCTATTTCGGTTTTCAGCCAACCGAAAGCACCGCTTACACCGTTAATATCGTCCTGGACGCCTCTGAGAACTGCACGAGTTTCGCGCAATTCCATTAATTTTCTTTTGAACTCCTCGGTACCCGGACGTAGCCGAGCCAGTTCATTTCGAAGCTTTTTGGCGCCCCTTTCAATCTGGCCGAGCTGCATGTCTGCCTCACTGCCGTTAATGTATATGGATACGCGCCTTACTTCCTGAGATGTTGCCATAGGCCCGAAATTCGCCATGGCGGGAAGGCAAAAAAACGACAGCCGGTTTAACGGACAATGATGTAATCAGGTCCAGGCCTGATATCGTAAGTCTTATCCCAAAAATCTTTTGAGCTTTTATAATGGTGAGTTTGGTCAATGCCAATATCCTGCACGATTTGATGTGATTTGCCACTCGCATAAACTACGAAGGGTTGGTCTATCACATAATTGCGAGCGTTTAAGCCGCGATAATTATAGAGCATGTTTACTGGTAGATTCGAAACAGAGCGAGGTTTAGTGCATTCTTTGTCACTGAAGAAATCCAGAAAACCATCGTTAACAATCTTAAGTACAACTTTAGTTTTGAGAAAGCCAATCTCTTCGCGTTCCGTTTCTACTAACCTGAACTTCACATAAATCTGTCCGGGATTTTCGACTTCAGTAGGTTTAAACTCGGTAAAAGTTTTTAAATCACTCGCCGCCTGGTTATAGATAGGAAACACAACCAATTTTGCTGATAACCTGTCGGCATGCTCATCAGCGCTCTCGAAGCTTACCTGGCTAAACAAAGCCGTCATACGGGCTTGCGTAGTTGTGGTGAAAGCCAGCTTTTTAAGCGGCGACATATTATGTAATATATAACCGGGCATGTGAGCGGTTAATTCCACGCTCTCTGTACGAAGATAAAAAATATACCAGTCTTTGATAAACCTTTTAATCAGTCCATTGTCGCCGCCTAACCAAAGCGCTAAAGCATCTTTGCTGGCTGTACCATCAGGTTCTGCGCTATCACTGCAGGCGTACGTGTAGTCGGTCCCGGCGCTGTCTTTTTTAAGGCCCTGATAATTGAGCAGTCTTAAAGTGAATTCATTTTTAGTGTACCCGGTCTGATTCTCGCTGGCGGTTCCAACGGCGGCTTCAGTATAACCATTACCTACCAGGCGCTTACGGGGAATTCGATATTTTGCTGTGGTACCGACACGTGGCTCGGTCAGCGAACTCATGAAAAGCGTACCGAAAAAATTTTCCTTTTTTACAAACTCATCACTTTCGCCAATGGTGAACGTCTTTACATATTCGAAAGTCTTGAACAAATCGTCATTACTATCTATGGCCTGGGTGAGTTCATAGCCTGCCGGTAGATTGGATTTGATGGTCAAGCCTGGCTCGGTGTAACCGGTTATATCTACCGTATCACCTGACTGTATAATATCAGCCGAATAATTGAAGTAAGCCCGGCGCTCGTTGCCGTCAAAATAAATAGCGAGTTGAAAGGTAGAACGAAGCTGCTTGATGAAATCGGCAATTTTAATTTTAGGCAAGTGCTTAGCCGGTGCCAGTTTGCAGCCATCCACGGCAAACATTTCACGTATTCCGAAAAAACACGGATTATCAATAACAAGGGTTTTAGTAAACGGGTCAGTCAGAAAATCGCCGGTAGCTTCAAAACCTAAATAGCCGCAAAGCTTTTGTACCACCCAAACCAGGTAGTAACTTGGACTGTAGAAGTACTTGTTGAATTCTGACGGCCCCATAGCCAGACGTAAAAAATTGCTGGTAGGTGTATACGGGTTGATTCGATAATCAGCTGCGTATGGCAAATCAGTGCCCCCATCATTGAACGAGCCGAACATGGTATCGTTCTTTTGCTCGTAGAATACGCAGCTGCCTTTGCCCGGATTTTTAGCGCGTTCCAGGAAAGCGTTAAAAGTTTCGGTTTGGGTGCTACCTAATAAATCATAAACGTAATCTTTAAAAACACCGCCATCGTAAATCACAAATACGTCCGAAAGCATCTTTTCCTTAATCAGTTTAGCAAACTCCGCATTATCGATAAGGCAATTCATTTCGTAACCATCCGGCGTGATATCGAAGTTCATTTTAGCCTGCTTCCATGGGCGTCCAAACACCTCGATGGTGACCATAGTAGTCTTTCGCGCAGACCGGTTCTCCAGCTGCTGAGCGTTCTGTAGTAAAGTATTGTTTACCGGTGTGAAGCCTGCTTTAAACGGATAGGTATAACTACCACTAAACGTATCTTCTTCATTAAAAACAGTACTCAGCCACTCGGTAGTTATTTTTTCGTTCGGCGCCAACTCAAAGTATTTGCCATCTTTTTTCAGACGAATCATATCAAAAAATTAAAGGCAGTTAAAGCTGATAACTTAAACTGCCTGTGCTTATAATAAATTTCATTCCCTTAGCGTATTACCAACTCTCAAAGCTTTGTGCTATTCTATTCCATCTACCATTTGAGTAATAGTACAAATAGGAGTCACTTAAATACATATCTCCGGGCTTACCTGGGCTTGTGCTATGTGCAGGGCCGCCACCGGTACCCAGCAACTGCACTGTTTCTCCTTTACCCACATAATAAGAGGTCAAAAAATTAACAAGCGCTGCTGTGGTTGGATAATCGGTATTATTGAAGTTTGTTACTGTGCTTACTTTGTTGCTCTTCTTTTCACCTTGAGCGGCAAATACCGGGTCAGTTTCTGCACCACCGCTGCCGCCAGAACCACCCTTGTAAACTAATCTCCAGTTGTTGGAGTAAGCGTAGGTGATCCAAACGAATTCACCAGGAGCAAGTGTAATGCTACTGTTTGCCGCACCTTCGTAGTTGTTGCCCGAGGTGAATGAAATTGTAACGGTACCGGTTGTGTTGCCGTTTCGCAGTAACAATTCGGTTTGGGCCGTAGCCGGTGCCGCAATACTCATATTTTGATTTTGTCCACCCTCAAAAACCTCAACCTCCCGGTTGTAAATTGGAACATAATTATAGGTATTGACCGCAATAAAACTATTGAAGTATAATGGGGCTATTGATTTAACAAACGCTGTGGTGGCTATTGAAGCATCATTGTCGTAAATGGGTTGCGTCTGGGTTGTTGCATTTGTGAAAAACTGTCCGTCAACCTTGGCAGGCTGATAGTCAAAAAACGCAGATTGTTTTATCCCCAGTTTTGCTAAAACAGACGAAGCGGTGTAGCCCTTTAGCTTATAATCGCTCTCGCCTAAGCCTACAAACTGCAAGATGTTATCAGACCCTATATTGGTAAGGTCGGCTAACGCACCATCAACCCTTGCTGTATTTTGGGATTTGCCGGTAATATCTACACTAAGTGGCCCGGCAGCATTGGTGGCATAAGGGTTTAAGTACCTACTATCCGCTACGGTTTGTGTTAAAAAATTCTGTCTCTTAACCCATAAAGTGGGTACGGGCCTGTATGAAACATCGTTATCGGCAGGCAGGGAAACGTAAGAATATGCAGGCGTTGATAATGGTCTAACATTCCAAAAAGTATTACCAGGAGCTGCTAACTTTACATTGTTAGTATCATCAACTGCCGCATATCCCAAAGATAAATCATAGCGGTTTGCGCCTGCAAAATTAGCTTTGTCCCATACTAAGCCGGTGGTGCAATTGTCTGTCTCAATCTTGCCAACAAAGTCATTGCCGCCACTTGTGAGGTTATTAACCGTTATAGCCCTTGCTCCGGCGCCCTGGGGATACAAATACGCTGACTGAATTTTGTTATTGATACTTTGAGCTGTGTTGTCGCCGCCTACATTATCCAGCCAGATTGGGAACTTGCAATACTCGATATCAACCATTCCAAACGTGCAGTTGCTTGCACCGGCAAAATAAATACCGTATGTCGGCAGTACTCCATACGCTGCAAATTCATAGTTTGCAAAGGTGAGCAAGTTCATTGGACGGTAGTTGTTCATGCCCTGCAAGAGCAATCCAGTGCCTCCGGCGTTTGTGTAAGACCTCAAGTAGCCGAAACCACTATTGCCATAGCGTATATTGTTGGGGTCTGGTACCTGTTCTACTTTTAGGGCCGTTGCATTTACAGCGGTATTGTAAACATAAAGTGTCGGGCAATGCAAGTCAAACATATTCTTAATCCAAACACATGGATAAGACGAGCTATTGTTTTGCGCAAAAACGTTATCTATTACCCCGCCAAAAACAGAAGGTTCACCACTGTTACCAACTACATCCAGGAGAATGGCAGATTTGCCAGCGCTGCCTACGTTAACAAAAAAGTCCCTGAAGGTAATCGAGGCTCTATTTTTGACTACAAATGCATTTTGTCCAGCCGCGTTTTGGCTGAATATGGTGGCGAAACCCGCACCGGTTATTTTAATCTGGTCTTTGGCCGGCCGCTCGGTTGCAGCGCCGGTAATGGTAACTTCCGAGGTGAATGGGTAATTACCTTTAGCGGCGTATACATCGCCACCTCCTGTTGAGGCAAGCAGATTAATTACCTGTTGAAGAACAACAGATGCAGATGAATTAGTAAAAGTCGGATTTGAACTTACCCTTGGTGTGGCCGTAATTACACCCGATATACTTTGCAAAACGTAATCTGCCTGAGATGCTCCGACCGAGCCACCGCTTCCGTTGCCATTTGGTGCAGCAACCCAGGTTACAAGGTCGGGCTGCAATATGTACGCCTGGTCGCCCGGGACCTCAAAGCGCATATATTTAACCCGATATTTAGCTGGGAGGTTATTTCTCTCAGACAGCAAGCCGACGCGGTAATGCATTCTGCCAACGCTGTCGGAAATGTTTTTTAACCGCGGCAATTGCTGGATGCCATAAGGCGCTCCTTTATTCTGCCAAACAGTGCTATCCGGGAGGTGGATGTAAAATTGGCCATTGACCGGCTTTAATCCGGAAGGCGGTGTTTCCTGTGCGGTTGCTGCGAATGTCAGGCCGAGCAAGAATAGTAGTAGTTTAAATTTCAACTTCATTTTAGCTTAAAACAATTTGTAAATTATTAGGGTCGGTAACGCCCTCAAACTGCACGGAGGTGAAGTTTGAGCCATCGTCGTTAATTATTGGGTCAAAACTTTTCAGCTCTTTAAATTTGCCGCTGGCTATCTGTTGTCGTAGCACTGCATTAAGCACTCCAGCATTCGTTATATATGGGAATAGCGCTTTAATGTCGCTGGTAAGCGTAAAGGTTAACACCGTATCGGCATAGCTAAAGCCAGAGCCTGAAGCGGCCGAATAAAGCACGGCTATTTTAATGCTGCCCAACTTTTGCCACTTACCGACATTATCGGCCGGTGTATCGCTTAGGTTGTCATCTATGCACAAATACAAGCCGCGTTTGCTTAAGTCGGTGCCCGTAACGGACACCGGCAAACCATCAGGTATATAATTGCCTTTGTTGAGCTTACACAATTCGGCAAACGATGGCACAATAGTACGGGCATCTAACGCGCCCTTTTTTTTCACCTCGAAATTGCTCGACAACTGTATGTCGCCCTTTATTCTCACTAAATCGCTCATGGTTAGTTTTAGTTAGCTATGATGTAAGGCAGCATTGTGTTTATCCAAGGCTCCCTAACACAGTAATATCCAGCAGGGCCGTAAGGGTGAAGTGTGTCTTCCATGTTTTCGGGGTTATTCATCAAGTATGTGTATGGTTGAGAGGTTCCAAACACGGTATTGTGGCCCAATGACTGATACTGTTGATTTAATGACTCCACCCTCGTATCATTCAAAGGAGTTATAGCACCTTGTATAACAATCTTGCGTAACGTAGGGATATTGGCATACATGTAATCTGCTATAACTCCCATGTTCTGCACTATAGCCTGTATAGTATAATCGTTAACGTCATTGGTACCGAGGCTTATTGAAACTACAGTTACCTGATTGCTGTTAGCTTGAGACACCGCATTTTTAATAAGATTGTTAACGCCGTCACCAGCAGTAGGCAGCCAATCGACTGTTTTACTACCCCCTTGCCCTGCATTAACTACTTTTATGGTTGCAGATGGGTTGGTAAATATTCTTTGTAGCGAGGTTAGGAATGCGTTGCCCTGTCTTTGCGTGTTACTGTCGCCTGCAAACATGACGCTCACCGTCCCTGCATAGGTTGAATTTACAGGCGCATAATCAATTTGCTGATATTTAACAATACTCCACTGACCGCCGTACAAACCGTTGATTTTAGACATATCAGAACCGGCATAGGCTAAGTTAGCAACAGGGTAGCCATCATACATCCTCACGTCTTTCATGTAGTACCTGTCGGTAGTCGTTTTGCCAGATAGTGACGACTTTGTTTCTATTACGGCCCCTATAGATTTTGTCAAATCAAAAGGCGAGTACTTGTCAAATACATACTGCTCGATACCAATGTGAGTTAAGGTATTGCCTGAATCTCCAGTGCCTACTTTACCTTTTACAACATCTACTTTTATGCCTGTAGCAGCCTGTCCACCAGTTAAGTTTTTGCCGCCGTAATCGTATTTAAATTTGAAAATAGTCTTACCTGTGCCGTTCCAGTTTGGTTGAACCTGGTCAATAAGATACAACCCCGCACTTGGTACATTAGACACGATAGCGGGCGCGTTAACCATATCTGTCGTAATGAAATTGGGGTTTGCTGCATCATAAAACCATTCTCCCGGAAAATCTTCAAGTGTTCTAACTGTGTTAGATGTCAGGAATGTGGCTTGTTCAGATGAGTTAGGTGTTGTAAGTTGTAATGAAGCAAAGTTCGACGGATTATAGCCGGTCGCTGTTGCATTTAAAAAGTAATAATAGTTAGTACCAGCAGTTAAGCTACTGTTTGTATAAGTCAGGTTTGAGCCTTGATAGGCTAAAGCGGCACCGGCTTGACTGTTTATGGTATTCCGGTAAAGGCTATACGTTTGGGCATTCGCAACGGCCAACCAGTTTAAAACGGCTTGCCCAGAAGTTACCGTCCCGGCCGTTAATGTCGGCGTGGTTAATGTTGGTTTGATTTGTCCAGCACTGAATAAACCCGCCCTGGCACTGTCCATAAAAGATTTTAAACCCGATACGCTATTGCTTGGCAGTGCATTAGTAAGCTTTAGGTTTTTTATTAAAACGTTGGTACGCGCCCGTAAATCAAGGTCGTTAGAGCCTGCCGTTTGCCCAAAGGCCAAAACCGGCACAAGGAATAAGAATAATAAGAACTTTTTCATCAGTGTATTTAATTTGCTTGAATCATTATTTGTACTATCTCCCACGAGCCATTTGAAAGTTTTTCATAACGTTCCGCAACGAGTGGGTTGGTTGCTTTAATTATTGCACCCGGTTCAGCAGCAAAGCCATAGGCTGCAGAATAAGCAGCTTCGAGTGCTGCGTTTGTTGGCCGTTCTGTTGCATCGGGCATCTCGACCGGCAAACACCTTTTAAAGTTCCTGCCTAATTTTGCACGGTGCTCAGCGAATTTTTCGCCGTCTTGTAATTGCTCCATATTGTTTGTTCGATTTTAAATTTGATAATCTTGCCATGTATCGTTGTCATTCCAAATTCTGTTGTCATCCCAGACATTGGCCGGTGCAGGCGCATCTAACGAGGCCAGGTAAACCTTCACCGCGCCACGGTCGGTACCGTTATAGGTGTAGTATTTTCCACTTACACCGTTTAGCACACCACTGCCGCTGACCGGAAATTCGTTCACCCGGTTACTGTCATCCCATTGGCTAAATTGGATTGTGCCCAGGGTAAGCCCATTTGGCAGGAATAAGCGTTGCTTTTTTCCGCCGCTTTCAGCTGCAAAAGCAATCAGTAAGCTCCAGCCTGTTGTGTAAATCTTTATGCTGATAGCGGTAAGCGTATTGATGTCGGCAGTTGTGGCATAAATCGTATTTAGCACAAAAGCAGGTGCGGTTGGTGCAGTTATAAATTTTTCCAATGCTGTCGCATTCGTGGCATTAGTACCAACCGGAACTTGGTCGCCGGCTTTGATTGCGCCTGTGCTTACGCCTGCTGTGACCATACGCACGGTACCGGCATCACCGGTTACGACTTTAGTCAGTCCGTCATCAGCAATATTGTCCGGATGCCAGATATACTCGGTGACTTTTCCTGATTCTACAACACCTACAAACTTACCGGGCCTTACGGCTGCTGGTACGCCGGCGACTGCTGCCGCTTTGCTTGGCCAGGCATAATCGCCGCCGCCGTAATAATAATCGACGTTGCCCTGCTCGGTGCGTTTTACAGGGCCGGCGATTTCTAAATTTGCTCCCATTTTATGCTAAAGTGATTTGATGGCGGTGATTGCTTGTGTAAGCCACGCCCATGGTTTTTAAATAGATACTAAAGCCCGATACCGGCTTGCCGCCTGCATCGTTCACGGCCATGGTGCCTTGAAGCTCGTATTCGGATGTAATCACGCTATTTAGAGCGTCCAAATCCACAACGCTGGCAAGGGATAGCCCCGGTGCCGTGATAATGACCAATTTAGTTTTGCTGCTACCTGAATTTAAAATAAAGGAGTTGCCGGCTGAATTGGGTTGTTTACCATCCAGCGAGCGAGGCGCTGCGCCCGCACCTGGAACATTATCAACCGGTCCAAACCAGCTGGCATAATACCCATGGAAATTGGTTTGTTGTATGGGAGACGTTCCACCTGGATATGGCGAACCGACATTATTACCCTTGCTGTCTTTGGGCTGAGCACCTGCAGCTATAATAACATCAGCCTTAAATACATTATTGTTCCCAGCTTTAACCTGGTAATTAGTGAATTGGAAGTTTGGACTCGACACTGAAGTGAACGTAACGCCATCGGCATTATAAAACCTGTATGCAGATGCAAGGCCGGTATATGGAAGGTCAGAACCGCCTGACCATGTGGCTTGTATGAGTCCGCGGTTAAAGCTAAATACCAGGTCAACCGTTAAGCTGGTTCCTACCTCAATGCTCGGGCCTTCAGCATGTGCCAAGCCGAAAGACGGCGGTATGATGTTTGGAAAAAACACTTTGGTCATCAAAGCTTCCACAAACTCAGTAAAGTTCATACCCGTTGTCAACACGGTTCCAGCGGCCACTGCACCAACTGTCAAATCTGCACGGACATCACGAGCTAATGAGGCGCCGCCTCCACCCTTGATAAAGTCATTTATTTGAATAATCAAATCATTAATATCTGACCTGGAGACATAGATATCACCATGATCATGAATAAGGTTTGCCTTTTGGTTTAAGGCCAGCATTATCGCATTGTAATGATCTGCTTCAATTTTTTTATTCTGCGCAACTGTAGACTGCAGGTCGGCCAGCAGCTGGTTAACCTGGTCTTTATTGTAGGTTTCAGTTTTTAAATAATACCGGTAATCATAATAGTCGGCCGGTAGGTTGTTGCCGCCAACAATACCACCACCGATAATCATTGGGAAAAACAGGCCTGCCGGCAAATCATCCTTTTCATCGTATGTCCATAACGACTCTTTAAAGCCGAAGCCGATTTCAAAACTTAAGGCAAACAGGTTATCACCATCTTTAAACTCGGCAATTTCTTTGGTAGCCAGCGTAACAGGATACGCCCTGCCCTTTCGAACAATAAATTTATCGCGGCTTAAAAAGAGGTCTTTAAACTGCCTGATTTCTCGTTTAGACCGGTAGCCAGTAGTTACAGTTTCGGTATTAGCCAGCGCTGTTAAAAAATCAATCTGCTCACCGTCCATCAGTTGGAAATTACCTACGCGCGAAATGTCAGCGCTCGACTTCATCAGGTCATATGCTGTGCTGCCTTTGCCGTAAGTAACATGAGTATCGTAGGTTCCAAAGCTACTGAGGTACAGAAAAAACTTTGTATAAGGCTTGTAATCGTAATCAAGCCAGTAAGTTTTGGTTTCCGTTACAATAGTATCGTTTTCATCAACCAGGTATACCTCATACTTCAGCACTTGCTTAGTACTACTGACTAAATGCAGGTTGTTTTGTACGAAGCCAACCGGAAAAGTAAGGCGCTTGTACTGGTCAGTATTGAAAAATGTAAATGAAGATATCAGCTGATTGGTATCGTCCGTAAAATATAGCTTGGTTTTGAAGGTAAGCGTATTAAAGTCCCTGGTGAAAGTTACCATGGTTAAAAATTCAGGCTGCTCGGGCCGTATGTACTTTTCTTTCGGGTCTTGCTTTAAAAAAACGAGTTTATCTCCGGATTGAAACGAATCCGGAAAAGCGAAATCTTCCAGGCGCTCTTTGCTGATACCACCCAGCAAAGCATAATATTTGCCGGTTTCGTGTATTTTCTTGATGACCTGGTCATCACCATAGGCCTCAGCATACCGAATATAGTAGCGGCGTAAAAATCGGCTATCTAAGCCGGCCACCGACGATTTTAAGTTTGGCCGGTCATTACCATCAGCCAGTAACGCATTAGTCAGCGAGTCACTTAAATTAATGGTTGCTATACCATCTTCTTGAGTTGGAAGATAAGCTTCAGACACCATACTAAACTCGGTCTGCGCTTGATTTTCGACGTACAACTGGTAAAACAGCTTGAAGTTTTTGTTGAGTACATCATCTGTGCCTTGTTGCACATAACGCAAACTCATGTTTGTCGTGCCTTCAATCGTCAGATTGTACAAAGCGCCATGCTTTCGTGCGGTAATGACGACGAAATAATTGTTATTGCCATCTGTACCGACACCAAACTCAAAATCGCGGTTTAAATAAAAATTGCTGGCTAATCCATTGGCAAGGATATGAGCATATTCTTCAGCTGTGCTAACCGTCCTGGAGACAATCTGGTAACCGTCATCTTCCGGTTTATTAGCAATGGTGAATTTTAAGGGGATGTTTCCGTAGGTAAGCGTAAAAGTATATTCCTGCGGGGCATAAAAATCAAAAACCAGATTAACCACTGTAGGCTTACCTTCTGATTTATAATATGCGTCGCTCTTTAAGGTAAATAATACCTGGTTGCGCGAAAAGGTGATAGTGCCGGGACCGGTAATGCCAATTGCCATGTCACGAAATTGCTGAAGGCCCGGCTATTAAAAAACGACAGCGGTTTTAGCGTTTCCAGCGGTCTTCGTTTACCCAGTGCTCAAAATAATCTTCCATGGTAAACATGCAAATTTGCCCATACCGGTTATCACTTACCGGGCCGATGGCCTGCATGTGCAGGGTTTTGAGATCGACATTACCAAACGATTGCATGCGGTCGGCCATCACAACCGAAACAATATCGTTGGCAATTTCTTCGCAGAAGCTTTGTGCTTCGATTTTCTGCTTTTCAGTGGGGCTGGCATCCAGCCTTTTGATGATTAAAAAAACAATGCCTTTTGCCCAATTAAAGCTATCACCACCACCGGCAAGCATGCTTTTATCGTAAGGCAAAAGCACCATGAGTAAATCGCGCGCGCAACTGCGAATCAGTGCGTCAGCCGACTCTTCTTCCGTTTGAGCAGAAACAAAAGCAGTGTTTAAATCATCTCCAACGATATGGTTAATATCAGGATGCGCAACTGCGTAAGCCTCAAAGTAGTTATAGATTTCAAGTAAAGTCATATTTTATACTTGTCTTTAAGTTCAGCCATCTTCTGTTTGTTGCGTTGAAGCGAGTGCAGCACGGTAGCCAGGAACTGGTCTTCCAGACTTTCAGCAGGTGCAAACTTGGGGTCGCCACGCAAATCATCATATACATCTAACCACCCATCACCGGTAACGCTTTCCGGCTTGTCGGGCTGGCCTTCCTTAAGTCCGGGAAAGGTATTAAATATCTGGTACCGGCATGAGCAGAACCAAACATAAATGCCCTGCAATACCGGTTTAGGCAAACTGTTAAATAACTTTGACCGGTCAGCCACCAGCTGGTCATTAAAGCGCTGACGACGATCGCCGCGGTACCGCTCGTGTCCAGGCATGTACTCAGCGCCGCTGCCAACAGGACGGTAAAGCACCGCGGCAAGGTTGCGTAAATTTTCACCCGTCTCGTCATCAGGTACCATGCCGGCAAAGTAAGACGCCGCGCACCATTCGCCGAAACGAAGATTTTCCATACCGTCAGCCGGACCAACAAAAATCTTTTTACCCACATTAACTTCCGGCATATGGTTTTTCTCCAGGTCAAGCTGGTCAAATACCCAGTTGACAAGGTGCAGCAGGTCATAGAGTTCTCTATCGCTAAGCTGTTCTATTACATTCCAGTGTTTCCAGGTTAATAAACAAAACGCACGCACGGCTTTATCATGCACGCCCATTTGCTTATCTGTAGCCAGATAAAGACTGGCCAGATGTGGAAACAGGTCTGCCGGCACCTCATTCCAGTTCTCCGGGAAGTCGATGTCGGCAGTGTGTTTTTTTTGTTCAGTCTCTATTTCGATGCGAAGCGTTTTCATGCAGCTAATTTAAGCTCGTTGGGCTTAAATTCATTTTGATAGTAATACTCAACTAATTGTACGGCTTCAGTCCAGGTAATCTTGCCATCGCTCAGGATGATGGCCAATCGTACAGCCAACTCGTGCAAAATAGGTTTACGCTCATCAGCGCTCAGCTCGCTTACATAACGCTGTGCTGCAGCTACGATATCGGCTTCACCATCAAGTAAAGTGGCCGACTCAATTAACCGCATTATCATCAGGATACCGGGCAGGCGCTGGCGCAACAATACTTTGATTTGGTCGTCCTTGATACCTGGTAACAGTACCGTAAACAAGTCAGCCAGTGGCGAATCGACAAACTTTTTGAAAGCTTCAGTAACAACTACGCTGGTGTGTACGGCCGACTTTAACTCAGGGGCCAATTTGCCCAACAGGCTGGCCACTAAGGCCACAATTTTTGCGAAGAACTTTTTCATATGAATTAGGGGTGTTTAAATGAATTATTGAAACCATTCAGGCTTGTTTCTTTTAAGCCACCGGCAGGCTTTGCTAATGGTTTTGCCGACAAATATTAATGCGGAAATAACCGCTACACCGGTACTGCAGCAAATACCCAGGTTAGCTATCATTTTCATCACAAAATCGTTAGCCAAAAATGTATGCTGCCATAAATAGATACCACCACTACCAATGCCGGCTGTAATGCTTACCTCACGCTTCTGAAGGTGAAATAGCGTCCAAAACATCAGGTACTTCATGGCCTAAGAAATACAGACCGCTCCTTAACCCGGCGAATAACCAAACCACGAGAAATTTGCTTTTTGCCGTCTTTGGTAATTTTGTTCCAAACCAGGAACTGGTCAGCTGCCTGGATAAATTTGCCCTTATTGAGGTATTCTAACAGTGTAGACCTTTCGAAGTTACCTGCGCCGATATTATAGACAAGCGAACACAAGGCATCAAACTGATTTTGTGTCAATGGCACTTTAACCAGCCGGTTAACTTCCGAAGCAAAGTAGCGCATGGTAACCCAGAAGAGGTCATTGGCCTCGGCTACTGACTTGAGCCTATCACCCATCTTGACCCTGCTGCCGTCTTTATACCGGGTTGAACCCCAACCAATGGTAGGAACACCGGCACTGTCTTCATAGGCCTCCAGGCGGCAACCTTCAAAACCCTTAATGAGGTTTAAGCCGCCAACAGATTGCTGATATGCAATAGTCGCGGCGTTACTTAATTTAAATTGCAGGGCCATAGCGCCTGCGCTGAATTGCATCATCATACTGCTAAAAATGAATTTTCTTGTTTGTTGGAAATATGGAACAGCGAGGCCTCAATCACTGCGGCCTCGTAGTCCGGGTAATCAGCCGGGTTAGCGCCAAGCTCGTCGGCCAGCATAGCCAAGTACTTGTTACCATCGTCCGTTAGCTGTTGGGCAACTGCTTTGATTTTTTCAAGCGGTGCCGGCTGGCGCTGTTGACTGTTGCTATTGTCCTGAACGGCATTTACAGAAACGCCGAAATCGGACACGTCAACGGATTTTTCAAGCACCGCCCGGGCGATAGTTAGATTTGCAACAGCCGGACGGATATAGTCGGCCAGTAACCGCTCATAGGCCGGTGAAACCTCATCTGCCTGCAGCTGCTGCTTGATGACTTTAAAAAGCTTTTTACCAAGAGTGTGCTGCACGTCAAAATCTTCAACTTTACGCATAGTTGGCCGGATGGCCAGGTATGTGTATCTGGAGTTGCGAATGTCAAAGCCCTGGGTAAACTCCACACCGGAACGAATAAAATAACGACTGTAATCTTTGTAAGCTTCACTGCCTTTCCATTCCGGGTAGTCATCCGGCGCTGATTCCATCAGGGCCAGCAAATCATCCAGGGCATCGAAGCCGGCGCGGATATAGCTATCGCGCAACTCAATAGTTTGGTACTGGTAAGCAGTTTTGTTGGTTCCTGATTCTACGCGGTTTAAACCGGTTTCCGACACCTGAACAGCCAAGCGAACTACTGCGATCGCCGATGCGATATTGGCAACTGCTGCCTGTGAAAGCTCAGCCAGCGCCTGCATCGGTTCACTAAGTGCAGTGGTACCGGCAAGAGCAGTAGCCAGTTTGGTAAACATAGCAGTACCCAGTACTGGCAACAGGAACCGGCGCTCTGCAGTATTTACAGATGGCGCGAATTTGGGAAATTTAGCAGCTGCAGCAACCTCGACATACGTGCTCAGGTCATCGCTATTACGGATAATTTTCATTTAGCTAACTTGTTTAGAGGTTCCT
>CAXYKR010000433.1:0-25518 GCA_964277815.1 uncultured Mucilaginibacter sp.
GCTTAAACGGGATGGTGTTTTGGTTACTGTCGGTTTATTAGCACCATACGAAAAAGCCGTTAACAATATGGGGATGGCTATGCACCGTCGTTCTATTGCCGGGTCATTAATTGGAGGTATTGCCGAAACGCAGGAAGTGCTCGATTTTTGTGCCGAACACCGTATTGCGCCCGAAATAGAAATGATTAACATCCAGGACATCAACGAGGCTTACGACAAGATGACGGACCAGGAAGTGCATTACCGTTATGTGATTGATATGCAATCATTAAAAGACGAAGAAATCAGTTAACTGATTTGACTATTTGTTTAGCTAAACATTTAATTTAATAAAACACATCAGGCCGCCTGAAACAAAGCGGCCTGATGTGTTTTTTGACTGAATAATCGGCTATGATTAACGCAGTCACTCTGGCTAAATTATTGCCGTTTCTTGTCCGGATATAATAATCTGAAGGCGTTATAAATTGCCTGGTGCATAACGGTGCCATGGTTATCAAAAGGTAGGTAATCAAAAAATACCTGGTCAGGTGCTTTGTTTTCGGCCTTTAGTTTATCGGCCAGCAGGTTGGCATCAACCTCCATCACCCGCGGGTTTTTTGTTGACGTAAGACCTTCTTTACCAACGCCGATGTAAACCGCGACATCCCCGAGTGTAGGCGTTTTATAGTCCAGCAGCGAACCATTATCCCACCATAAACTTGGGCTAACAATAATGTATTTGGTAAACAGCGACGTGTTTTTAAACAGCACCTCGGTAGCCAGCAGTCCGCCCAGCGATTCTCCAATAAGCGTTTTGTTGCTATTGGTTTTATATTTGGATTGGATGAACGGCTGTAATTCTTTTTCCAAAAAATTGATAAACTTATCCGAATGACCAGTGGTTGGGTAGGCTACTTTGTCCGACTGGATGGTTGTTGGAAAGGTAAAATCCCGGCGGCGGTCTACTGTTGCAATGCCCACCACGATAGATTTTGGCAAACGATTAACCCACTCAAAACTATTGAATTGCACTAAGCCAACTACGTGTATAAAATCTTCGTTGACCGAGCCATCCAGCAAATAAATCACCGGATATTTAACCGTGTCCTTTGGGTTATAGCCTTCAGGCATGTAAATGTTTAATATCCGTTTTTCTGCTAAAATTTTCGATGGTAATTCGTCTATTACGCCAATTACCAAGGGTTTAGCAATGACGGCTGAAGCTAACGTTTTCTTTTGAGCGAACAGCTGATGACTGTTGATTAGAAAAGCAACAAGAATAAATAGTTTTTTCATCGGGTTTTCAATTCGGATGCTGGCATAAATAGAAAATGCGGTAAGCTCAAAATTGCCTGATCCACAGTAAAGAAACAATGTTAAGATGCCAGCGGGATGCTGAAATAAAAAGTGCTGCCCTCACCTTGCTCACTGTCCACCCATATTTTGCCTTCATGCCTATGGATAATTTCGGCACAAAGATACAACCCAATGCCAAACCCGGCTATAGTTTGGGTTTGCTGAGATTCTACCCGGTAATAGCGTTCAAACAACTTAGCCTGATCGTCGGCCGAAATACCAAAGCCCGCATCGCGTACACTCACACGCGCCATGCCGTTTTCGGTTACACAAGCTACTTGTATGGTGCTGCCCACCGGCGAGTATTTAACTGCATTGCTGATAAAATTATTAATCACCTGGCCAATTTTATCGCGGTCGGCCACCACGTTTGTTTCTTCAACCGGTGCAAAAACTATCCGGTGCGAATTTATCATCACCCGAACCTCGTCTTCCATATCTTTAATTAACACCGCCATATCAAAACGTTGGTGATTAATGTAGATTTTGCCCGATTCCAGTCGTGATACATTTAAAAAGCCATTAATTAAGGTCGTCATCTTTTTGACCTGATTGGTTGCCTTTTCCAGGGCATTCATGGTGAAAGTGTCCTGAGCCTTCAAAGCTTTGCCCTGCAGCATCTGTAGGTACGCGTTGAGGGAGGTAAGGGGTGTTTTAAGCTCGTGGCTGGCCATGCCAATAAAATCGTTTTTGCGCTGGTCGTTTAGCTTCCGCTCAGTAACATCGCTCATCATACCTGAATACTCAACCGCTTTCCCGGTCGAATCGTAAAATAGTTTACCTGTTGCACGTATCCAGCGGCGCTCGCCGGTTTTCAGGTGTGTAATAGGATATTCTACATCACTCGGCTGGTGTTTTTCGATGGCATTGCTGAGGTTGTTAATTAACGGCTGACGGTACTCCGGCTCCATGGCGGCAACACTATCCTCTACGGTTAATTCATCAGTGGGATGAAATCCAAATATCTTCCGGCCAATATCAGAAACGGTAAGCTTCATCGTTTCTATATCGATGCTCCAGGCGCCCATGTCGCCCGACTCAAGTGCCTGACGAAAACGTAATTCGCTTTGTTGCAGTGCTAAACGGCCTTTTACCTGCTCGGTTACGTCAATAGCTGTACTTAGTACACCCACAATTTTTTTATTCTCGTAAATAGCCCTGCAGTTAATATTCAGGTAGCAATCTTCAACGTATCCGTTATGGTTAAAGTAAAGATAAACCTCGTTGCAATTGAATGGCTTGCCGGTACGATAAACATGCAGGCAGGCTTCAACAATCGGATGACCTGCAAATTGCGGAAAGATTTCCAGAATGGGTTTTCCAATAACGCTGCTGTCTTGGCCAAGTAAATTCAGCATGGGTTCGTTCACCGTTTCCATTACGAGGTTTTCACCCATCAGCACTTTTTTCGGCACAGGGCTCAGGGCAATCAGCGATTTATATTTTTCCTGGCTGTCGGCCAATTCATGAGTGCGTTCGTCAACCCGTTGTTCCGAGTCCAAATAAAGCCCCAGCAATGCCTCTCGCGATTCTTTTAACTCGGCGTTGCTTCCGGCCAGTTCGTAGTTTAAGGCTTCAATTTGTGCCAGGGTTTTTTGTTCCTGTGCCTGGCTTTGAGCAAGTGCAGCTTCCATCTGCACTTTTTCGGTTACGTTGTTGGCTTTTTGTATAATGCACAGGATTTCGCCGGTATCGTCTAAAACAGGTGTATGGCTAGGGTCCCAGTAACGGGTGATGAATTTACCAGGCTGTTCGGTATCCGGTACATCATATCGTTGTATCGGCATTTGATGAGGTTTTCGAGTGCGGATGACCTCCTGCAATGAGGCCGCAATGTTTTGCACACCATCAGCCTCTGCTATAGACGGATTGTCCGGAAATGCATCAAAAATGTATTTGCCTTGTATTGCTTCGCGTGTTGTACCGGCTGCTTGTAAAAACTGTTCGCTGGCAGTAATGATGCACAAATTGGGCGACAGTATGAGATAAGGGCCCGGCACTGTTTCGAGCGCTCTAATGGTATCGGCAGATAAACCTTTGGGTGATGGCATGTTGAAAGCTATATAAAGCAGATTGATGGTTTAATGTTGCGAAACTTAATGCACTTTATCAAATAAAATCTCGTTTAGGCATATTTTCATCGTTTAAACGGAAATAAGTCATTAAGCAAAATATTCCATTCGATTAAAAGCTCCTATTTGAACAGGGACTTGGCAATGTGCAATAAACCAGCGAAATTACACGAGTGATTGCGTCTGTTTACAATACGCTAAACTCTTAAAAAACTAAACCCTTAAACATGAAAAAAGTTACCGGCATTGGCGGCATATTTTTTAAAAGCCAAGACCCCAAAGCGATGAACGAGTGGTACGCCAAAAACCTGGGCCTGCCTACCAGTGATTATGGCACCACCTTTGAGTGGCGCGATGCGGAAAATTCGTCTCAAAAAGGTTCAACCTCTTGGTGTACTTTTCCACAGGATACTCAGTATTTCAACCCTTCGCATAAATCTTTTATGATTAATTACCGGGTGGAAAATTTAGCTACTTTGTTGGACGAGTTGAAGAAAGAAGGGGTAACCATTGTTGACGAAGTAGCCGAATATGATTACGGTAAGTTTGTGCATATCTTGGACCCGGAAGGTAACATTATTGAGCTTTGGGAGCCAGCGGATGAGAAAGATGAAGCAAACGGCGCTTAAGAGGTTGGCTTTACTTCTATAAACTGAGAGGTGTAAACCATAGGGTACGCTGTTATTGATGTACATTTGCAGGATAATTTCTTTCCGATGAAAATTCATATCATAGGTGCATCCTGTGCAGGGTCTACAACATTGGGCCAGGCATTATCCGAACGCTGGAAATATCCTTATTTTGATACCGACTATTACTTCTGGTTGCCTGCCGATGTTCCATTTACACAACGGCGAACGCCAGAGGAACGTAACCAATTATTGAAGGAAGATTTGCAACCGCATACCGACGTAATTGTTGGCGGTTCGCTGGTTAATTGGGGTGCCGAATGGAAAACGTATTTTGACTTAGTGGTATTTCTCTATATACCTCCCGCCATCCGGCTGCAACGTTTAAAGAATAGGGAAGTAGAGCGGTATGGCACTGCCATTTTTGACAATCCAGAGCGAGCTGAGTTGTACCAGCAGTTTATGACCTGGGCTACCGGTTATGACGATAATACGACCTTAGGCCGAACCCTTGCTACTCATCGCCAGTGGTTAAGTACATTAGAATGCCCTGTTCTTGAAATAACTGGTGATACTACGGTAAACGAACGGGTAGATTTAGTTGAGCAGGCGTTATCCGGCTTTTAAAAAAATGCAATGTCCTCGAAGCACTCTTCGTTAATTACTATGTTAAATATCTCTGCTTCCGTAGTGGGTATCGACCTTACCGGTGCGGAAAAGAAAGCATCAGGCTGGGCAGTGTTACAGGATGGTAGAGTTCAAACCCAGCGCATTAAAACTAACGCCGAGCTCATTGCTCACACTATCGCGGCCAAACCAGCCGTTATTGCGCTTGATTCGCCATTGTCGTTGCCTAAGGGCCGGATTTCTGTTTATGATGACGACCCCGGCCGATACATCTATGGTATCTCCCGGTTGTGTGAGCGGCAGATGCTTAAACGGGGTATGCGCTCTTATCCCACGCTAATCCGCAGCATGCAGCAATTAACTTTGCGGGGTATGTTGCTGGCTCAGGAGTTCAGGGCACAGGGTTTTGAGGTGATTGAGTGTTTTCCGGGCGGTACGCAGGATATACTGGAACTTCCCCGCAAGCAAAAAGGCCTCGCCGATTTAGTGCAGGGGCTTATGGATTTGGGTATTCAGGGCGATTATCTATATGCCAGTCACGATGAAATAGATGCATTGACGGCTGCCTTGGCCGGTTGTTTTTACCTGGCCGGGCAATATGAGGCTTTGGGTGACGAGGAGGAGGGGCTGCTCATTTTGCCGATAGCCAATAAGTAAGTGGCGTTTTATAGCTGGTTGATAGTAGCGATGAGGCTGCGCATATCCTGCTGAATGGTCCGTACGCTGGCCTGCAACTGGTTATGCATGTCGGCTAGGTGCTGTATATCTTCTTCCGAAAAGTAGCCGTTTATACCAAAAAAACGTTGTTCGTCTTGTTTAGTAAGTTTATCGTCGAAAACAAAAGTTAGCCATCGCTTTTTGAGTGTCTGAATAAGTGATTGTTTACCTTCGTTACTGAAAGATTTTTCGTTAAGTACCCGCCAAAGCGCAGGCGGAAAGGCTTTATCGCTGTTTGTTTCGTGCCATACATTATTGAGCAGGCTGCGGCTGGTTTGCAACTGTATCTTTTTGCCTTTGGGGTTAAGCACCATAAAGCCCAAACCCGCGCCCACCACACCGCCGCCTATATTGATGCCGTTGCTTACTTTGTCGTTTTTAATGATGGCGGTTGAGATGGCCAGGGCAGCGCCGGTAACGATAGAGGCTACCGTTAACCGGGTGTTTACTTTTTGGTTTCGGCTATCTAAAAAACGCGCCAACTGGTCGTAACGTTCGCCGTTGCAATCCAATTCGGCTACTACGGCTTCTACTTCAGTATTAAACAGCAAGATTCTTTCTGTTATTTTTTGTTTGATAGCCAGTTTTTCCTGCGCATTTGCATCGGTAAGATACTCGCTAAGCAGCGGAACCAAGCCAATGTGTGTTGCCAGGGTATAATCGTGAGTATCGAGTTTGCCTGCTACTAAATTACTTTTGAATGTAATGTTTGATGCAGTCGTATCATCCTGGTATTTGAGGCTTGGTGCGCAGTAGTCGGTACGTAAAGCATTAATTTTTGAGCTGTTTAAAACAGCTGAGCAGGAACTCCCCGTTATGGCTATCGCTGCGATTACTAATTTAAGGGGCCACTTTGCCTTTTGAATGTTATTATTTGGGAGCAGCTTCACGTAATGGATGATTGATGTTTGAAAATATATTCGAAGTTGTAAAATCTGTTTAATAATCCAAGAATTTAAAAGAACTATAGCTGTTTCATAACTAGGAATCTTAGGCTAAAGTAAAAATGACGGTAATATATTAAATAACTTGAGCAGTCGCCTACCGAAGAAATTTGATAAGCAATCAAACCAAAAAACCTGACAAACGCTTTTTATATCAAATTTTGTAAACTCATTTATACCTGCTTACCATGAAATTACATAAGTTACTGCTGACATTGATTACTGCATTGGCACAAGTACTCATTTTAAATGCAGCCCATGCTCAGAAGCCGCTTAATGTTATTATTATCAGGCATGCCGAAAAGCCGGGTAAAGGTGATAACCTGTCTTGCCAGGGTTTAAACCGGGCCATGCAGTTGCCGGGCGTATTGGTAAAGCAATTTGGTGTACCCGATTATGCATATGTGCCGGCGCCCTCGGTTGGTAAGGCGACTAAAAGCGGCCGCATGATGCAAACCATCTGGCCGTTGGCTGTTAAATATAACCTGACTGTAAACAGCAAATACGATGTAGACCAAACGTCAGCGCTGGCCAAAAATATACTCAAACGCTCGGGCACGGTGCTGGTGGTGTGGGAACATAACAACATTGCAGATATTGCAGCTGCATTAGGTGTAAAAACCAAATCGTTAAACTGGCTGGGTAGCGATTACGATACCATTTGGAAAATCACCATCAAAGGCTCAAAAGCTACACTCACAACTGCTAAAGAAAATCTAAAACCAGCAGCTAACTGCAACTTTTAGTAACTGCGTGACAGGCGAAAAGCCTGTAGATACTTCAGTGTACTTCCGTCAAATTATTACAGATAATAAATAGGACTGTCTTGCGCATTTTGGTAGGAGTATGTAATCGCATTGATTCTGTTAGACTTAAAAGGTTTCCTTAAAACCAGCTCTCAAAAACCTCATTTAACGTTTAATTCAATCAAAATCAGCTAAAACGTTTTATACGTAATTATATTTTTACGAAGCTATAAAAGTGTAAAAACTTGACATTTAGTTAACCATTTGCATATATTGCTTACAGTTTGCAGGATGCTGCGGGCAAGGGACAATTGAACAATAAACCACATTCGGTGCATTGATTATCAAGGATTTAAATTTATTGTAACAAAGTACAGGGAATAAAGCCAAGTGTGCAAAATTTGCGTTTTGGCACTGTGGCTTCGCTTTTTCTTTAATTTTTTAAGATTTTATCAAACCATTAAACAAGTATATAACTACTCAAACAATGCAAAATCAAATTAACAATTAACGTATGAAGAAACTATTACTCTTATTTTTCTTGGTGCAATGTTTGGGCGTATGGCATGCCATGGCTCAAACCGTCATCACCGGTAAGGTAACGGCCACCGGCGATAATTCACCGTTGCCGGGTGTTAACGTTAGGGTAAAAGGCGGAACGGCCGCAACCCAAACCGATGCGACCGGTAGTTATTCCATCCGCGCTACATCCGGCCAGGTATTGGTGTATTCGTTTGTAGGCTTTGTACCGCAAGAGCGTACCGTAGGCAACAGCAACACCATCAGCGTAGCTTTGTCTGAGCAGGCCCGCAGCCTGGATGCTGTGGAAGTTACTGCCTTGGGTTTACAGGCTAAGCGCCGCTCTTTAGGCACTTCGCAGCAAACCGTAAAAGGTACCGACATTGCCGGTACGCAGCGCGAAAACTTTATCAACGCCCTGCAAGGGCGTGTGGCCGGTGTTGAGGTAACCAGTTCATCAGGTGTACCCGGCGCTTCAACTTCAATTACCATTCGTGGTGTAAGCTCTATCAGCGGAAGTAACCAGCCGTTGTTTATTGTTGACGGATTACCTATCGATAATAAAACATTAAGTTCAAACGTGTTTGTTTCTGACGCGCCAGGTTCGGCATCATCGTTTAACAACAGAGGTATTGATTTTCCTAACCGTGCATCCGACATCAACCCTGAGGATATTGAGAGTTTGGTGGTATTGAAAGGCCCGGAAGCAGCGGCACTTTATGGTATCGATGCCGGTAACGGTGCCATCGTAATTACGACTAAGCGTGGTAAAAATGGTGATAGTCGTATCGAGTACAGCAACAGCTTCAGAATGGAGGTTTTACGTAAGCAGCCCGAAATTCAAACTTTATATGGCCTTGGCACAAACGGCTCCGGAAATGTTATCACCTCATTAAGCTCAGGTGGATACCAATATTTTGGCCCCGAATATCCGGCCGGAACTAAATTTTACGACAACGTAGGTAACTTCTTCCAAACCGGTTTTACCCAAAAGCACAACGTAGCTATATCTGGCGGTACCGATAAAATGAATTATCGTATCGCATCGTCTTACACCAACCAAAATGGTGTGATACCAAAATCGGCTTACGATAGGCTGAACATTACAGGTTCATCACAAGGTACGGTAAACAAGTGGTTAAAAGCCGACCTTTCGATGTCTTATGATTACTCTAACGTCAATATGCCGTTTAAGGGTGGAGCAGGTCCGCTTATTTCGCTGCTTACCTGGCCGCGTACAGACGATGCGCAGAATTATCTTAACCCGTCGGGCACCCGTCGTACATTAGGATTAACCTCATCTTTAGGAAGCTCGGAACTGGATAATCCCTTTTTTAGCATCAACAAAAACATCAACAGCTCTAAAACTAACCACGTTTTATCAAACATAGGGCTTACCGTTACCCCGGTTAAATGGTTTGACATCCAAACCCGTTTAGGTATTGATGCCTACGTGAGCCAGAACGTTTTGATGCGTCATCCCGAAAGTTCTCTTGGTTACTCGCGCAATGGTACATTGGATATTGCCAATGATATTACCCGTAACTTTAACATGCAGAACTTGCTTAACCTAAAGGCGCAAAAACTCACCAAAGATTTAACTTTTGATGCTACCTTAGGTAACTCCCTGCAAGACGCAAAAAGTAACGTAGATGCCGGGTATGTAGAAAACTTTCTGGACCCTAACTTTGTATCGCTTAACAATGGCGCTCCGGGTACTCGTAACGCGCGTACTACCATTTCTCAGCGTCGTTTAGTGAGCTTCTTTAGCAGGGCTACATTAAATTATCGTGATTACTTGTTTTTAACAGGTACCGTGCGTAATGACCGTACTTCTACCATTCCTGAAAGCCGCTATTCATTCTGGTATCCTTCGGTGTCGGGTAGTTTCATCTTTACGGATGCTTTTAAAGGTCTGCAAAAAATATTTACTTCAGGTAAGTTGCGTGCAGCTTATGCTGCGGTGGGTAAAGATGCCCGTCCGTACTCGTACGCTTCGTTTTACGAAAGTAAATCGACCGTTGGCGGTGGTTATGGTTATGGCTTTACCGGCCCCAACCCTGATTTAAAGCCAGAATTTGCAAAATCTGCCGAGATTGGTGCGGAGTTATCCTTTCTGAACGGTCGTTTAGGTTTGGATGTGACTGCTTATCGCAAAACCACTACCGGCCAGATTGTTAACGACCTGCGCTTTAGCTATGCAACCGGTTTTATTTTGTTTAACCGTAACGGAGCCTCAACCCGTAATAAAGGTTTAGAGATTACCTTAACCGGTGTACCAATCCAGTCTAAAGATTTTAACTGGAAAGTGGTTGGTAACTTTGCTGCAGATAAAGGTGTTATTACTGCATTACCTGCCGGTGTAACCGAAGCGTATGTATCTGACACCAACATATACGGCAGTTTGCGTAACGGCGTTACCGTAGGTGGCTCTACCCGTGGTTTAACCGGGTTTTTCTACCAGCGTAACAACAATGGTGATTTGTTGATTAACCCTGCTACTGGTATTCCGGTACGCTCGACATCCAATATTAACACAGGATACGACCGTACCCCCGATTTTAGCATTGGCTTAAGCAACGCTTTCACGTATAAAAATGTGTCGCTTCAGTTCTTGCTCGATATCCGTAAAGGCGGAGCTGTATTTAACGGTACTGAGCATTATTTAACTACATTAGGTTTAAGTACTCAAACTTTAGACCGCAACACGCCACGTATCATCAGCGGTGTATTGCAGGATGGTCGCGAAAATTCGGCTAATCCAACACGAAATAATATTGTGATTACCCCGGTTACTCAAAATAGCTACTACACCAGCATGAGCGAAGAGCTGTACATACAGCCAAGCATCAATTGGGTACGTTTAAGAGACGTAACATTAAGCTACCGAATGCCCGACCGTTGGGTTCGCCGCCAAAACTTTGTTAAAGCTGCCAGCATATTTGTTACCGGTACCGACTTGTTCCTAATTACGAATTATAAAGGCCTCGACCCAATTGTGAGCGGTAATACCGCAGCCGTTGGTGGGTCAGGTGCTCAGGGTATAGACTTTGGTAACTTCCCGATACCGGTAGGATTGAACTTTGGTGTGAAAGTGACTTTGTAAGCAAGAAAACGAAACAATGAAAAAGAAAATATTAGGATTAATGATGGCAGCGAGCCTGGTATCTGCCAGCAGCTGCAAAAAATATCTCGATGTAAATACTAATCCCAATGCTCCGCAGGTAGTAACAGCCAATTTGCTGTTAGCGCCTATGCTGCACTGGGTAGCTACTGCGCCGGTTTATGATGGCCGTTTCATCAGCCGCTATACTCAAAACTTAACCTCGACAGGTGCCAATTCTACTTGGGATTTACAGGGATATGATGCAACGTCGGACAACGGCGGCGAGCTTTGGCGCGACGTTTATTGGAGTTTAGGTCAGAATTTGATAGACATGAACACCAAGGCAGAGGCGGAGCAACGCTGGGATTTGCTGGGCGTTGGCCAAATATTAAAAGCCTGGGGTTGGTTACAATTAACCGATGTATATGGCGAAATCGTCATCAAGCAGGCGTTCGACGTAAACCGTACCAAATTTGACTACGATAGCCAGGAGTTTGCTTATCAAGAAGTACTACGTCTGTTAGACTTGGCTATTGCTAATTTACAACGCACCGACGGTGCTGTAGACCCTATTTTTTTGGGTAAAACTGATATTGTCTACAAAGGAGACCGTACCAAGTGGTTGAAATTTGCATACGGTTTAAAGGCCATGGCACTAAATCATTACACCAATAAGCCAAGTTTGTACAAGCCAGATGACATTATTGCCAACGTTGATAAATCTTTTGCGAGTAATGCAGACGACGCAGGTGTAAAGTATACCGGTGTATCTAACGACGACCGAAACTTTATGGGACCAACCCGTAATAACTTTAGTACTTACCGTCAAACCACGTACATCGTAAACTTGATGAACGGTACAACTACAGGTTCACGTGTGGTTGACCCACGTATTAACGTGATGTTGTCGCCATCGCCCGACGGGCAGATACGCGGTGTGGTAACCGGTGCTGGTACCGGCTCGTTTAATGCCACTACTACGTTGCCAAACAACATTTGGGGTTATAACATAGTTCCGGTAGTGGGGACGGCTACCCGTTATATTTTTGACGACAAGAGCAAGTTTCCTATCATGACTTATGCCCAGTTGCAATTCATTAAAGCCGAGGCCGCCCTGCGCAAAGGTGACCGCGCTACGGCACTTGATGCTTATACTAAAGGTGTATCAGCACATATTGATTTTGTAAATGCGTCAAACCTTGATGTAAGTGGTGTGCCTCCTGCCATCACCACACAGCAAAAGTCAGATTACTTAAATTCGGCTGCGGTAGTGAAAAGTGCATCTGCATTAACGTTGACCAACATCATGACTCAAAAGTATATTGCGCAATGGGGTTGGGGATTTGTTGAAACCTGGATGGATATGCGCCGTTATCACTATACTGACCCTGACCCTGCTACCAATAGCCAGGTGTTTTTGGGATATACTTTCCCGGCAACATTGTTTGGCGATAATAATGGCAAGCCCGCTTACCGCATCAGACCACGTTATAACTCAGAGTATGTGAACAATCTGGAGGCATTGAGCGCCATCGGTGCAACGGCCCGCGACTATCATACTGTACCATTATGGATTGTAACTCAATAATTACGGCAGCTTTATGAAAAAATTATATATCGGCCTCGCGGCCCTGCTGTTGTCAACAGCGTTATTTTCTTGCAAAAAGAACGGTATACAGGTGATAGATCAACCCATCAATCTGGCCGACAATGCACAAATCAAGTATTTTAACTTTAGTGTAGGTTCGCCTTCGATAAACTTTTATGCTAATGATGCGAAGGTTACCGGTACTTTAAGTACTACCGGAGTTGAAGGAGCTACGGCTTATGGTGCAGTTTATCCGCAAACAGGATATTCGGCAATTCCGGGCGGGTCTTACGTGTTTAAGGCGCTGATAGCATCATCGGCGACGACGGATGCAAATCTGGCCATAACCACAACGCAAAGTACACCGTTGAGCAATACAAAATTTTATACCATGTTTTTGTCGGGCCTTTATAATACTTCAAATAAAAGTGCTGATTACTTTTTGCTGGAAGATGTATTGCCTGCGTACGACATTAACTTTACCTACGTGCGCTTGGTAAACACTATATCCAACGCGCCGCAGGCGTTTGATTTGTATGTAAAAAACACAACGATTGCTAACTCAACCGAAGTTAAAATAGCGAGCAACGTGGCTTATAAGTCGGGGACGGCGTTCGTATCTGTACCGGAAGGTAACTATGAGTTGTACATTAGATACCCGTCATCAGCAACCACCAACATCATCTCGCGTAACGGCTCGAGTGTTGTGAATATGCTTGGCGGTAAAGTATACACGCTGGTAACTCGCGGCGACATGACCGTGTCTGCCACGGGCACGGCTGCCGCCCGTCCGCAAATTGATTTTACGGCTAATCGATAATTAAGCAATTTACATGAGACAAAGGCTACTCCAAAAGGGTAGCCTTTGCTTTTTAATAACTATGTGTATTACGATGTTTAGTTGATGGCCTTTAACTTATCACGGTGTCCAACCCATTTTCTTAAACACTTCACCAGTTTGTTTAAAAGCTGTTTTCACCTCATCTCGTTGATTGAGCGTAAGCGTCTTTTTATCTATAGCTTTGACACTTTCTGTTAAATCACCTTGTGCTTTTTTGAAATCAGTATCCTGATTTTTACTCAGCAATAGTGTGCAGTCAGCTGTTTTATTAAATGCTTTTTTAATCATGTCTGCATGGCGGCCACTTTTCCAGTCAACAGTGATGGAGTCGGCCATCAATTTAATCGTGTCGATGTTTGCTCTGACTTGGCTTTTTTCACGGGTAACTGACGAGTCGGCCATGAGTGCCAGTATCGATGTAATTTTTGTCAATCCGTTGCTGGTTAGTTCGTGGTCAACATTCATCCGCCGGTCTGGCAGCGTTTGCACCCATCGTTCATAGTTGTCAATAGCCATCGCGATTTTGCCCGGAGCGGTATGATTTACGGGTTGGTCATCGCTATCAAAATGCTTGTTTTTGATGTAAAAAAACATCCCGGCAATAGCCAGCAGTCCGAATACAATAAAGCCGCCCAGCCAATAAAATATACTATTGCTTCGCTTTTTAGGTTCTTCTGTCATGGTTGGTATTTTATGCGCCTAGCGACAAATTAAATAACACCTTCGAACCATCCGGCATCACGCAAGCGATACGTACCGTACCACGCGTGGCCGACATGAGGGCGTTGCTCAACTCAACAGGCGAGTTTGTTTGCTGACCATTGATGCCCACAATGATAGAGCCTGGTGGGATGCCTACCTGGTCAAAAAAACCGCCACGCAGAGTGGCCGTAACTACCATACCCGACCGTATCTGATAGCGTTGTTTCATCTGATCGTCCAGCGGTGCAAATTTGGCACCCAGCTTATTGTAAATGTCGTTGAGCGACGGGCCGTTTTCGGCTAATGTCTCATTGTTACTTTGGGCTTTCAGTGTAGCGATTGCCGAGAGTTGCTGGGCGCCTCGCTGATAGCCTAAACTCACCTGGTCGCCAGGCCGGTGGCGCGCTATGCGCTCCGATAACTCAACCGAAGTATTTACTTGGTTACCATTTATACTTTTGATGATGTCGCCTTCTTTTAGTCCCGCTGCTGCCGCGGCGCTGCCTGGCTGCACGCCGGTAATGTAAACGCCGTTTATTGTGCCTGGGTTAATGCCGCGCTGGCTCAAAACCTGGTCTTCAGTAGCCGGGGTTGGAAATGCCACGCCGAGTAAACCGCGTTTAACGGTGCCATATTGCTTGAGGTCGCTCACAATCTTTTTTGCCAGATTTATTGGTATAGCAAAACCGTATCCGGCGTAGCTACCGGTTTGCGAGGCAATGGCGGCGTTAATACCAATCAATTCGCCGTTGGTGTTTACCAACGCGCCGCCGCTATTACCCGGGTTAATGGCTGCATCCGTTTGTATGAAGGCTTCAACCGCCGAACTGGCTCCTTGGCCTTCACTGTCTTGTTTGCTGCCGATAATGCCAATGCTTCGCTCTTTGGCACTCACAATACCCGCAGTAACGGTGGTGTTAAGCGAGAACGGATAACCAATGGCCAATACCCATTGCCCGATGCGTACATCGTCTGAGTTGCCTAACTTAACAGCGCTTAGTCCATTCGCGTTAATTTTAATTAACGCCAGGTCAGTATTGGGGTCGCGGCCTACCAGTTTGGCCGGGAACGTGCGCTTGTCGGTCAGCACCACCTGTATGGCGTTTGCATCTTCAACCACGTGGTTATTGGTAACGATGTAACCATCAGCACTAATAATGACACCTGAGCCGGAGGCTGACGCTCTGCCCGACTGCGGCATACCATAATAGCCATCGCTTTGACCGGCCATCTGTACTTTAATGTGTGCTACCTGGTTGATGGCTGCTTCGGCGGCTAAGGTAAGGTCGGGATAGTTTTCCTGGGTACTGCGGTTTGCGCCATTTTCGGATACAAAACGGAAAGGAGTTCGCTCGCCGTTGTTTTCGGCACCGGCCGACCTGTTTTCCATCACCTTGAACGTGGCAAAGCTAACGCCCGCTGCAATAACAATGGTTAATGCAATTGTTGCTATTTTGTTCATATTATATATAGGTTAGACATATTTGAAATGTTGAAAGACGCTGTAAGTTATACGACTTGCAGTGGTTGGGTATGGTAACTGGAAACCCTGCGATGTTTCTATAAGAAAGCTTTCTGATCATCACTTAAAGTTTAAACAACTGGTAAACAACAGTCAAAGTATCTTCATTTATTATAATAGATACTTATCATTACTGGTATTGTTTGCACTTTTAGTAGAGCAGATATTCCTCAAATGTGTTGACGGAATCACAAGCACAATAAGTTAAAGGCTGGTTTGCTTTTATTAAGTAGATATATTTCCTTTTTAGGCATCAGTTCTTCCCATTCGCCTCATTTAACACGTAGTTGACGTAATTGCAGGACTAAAAAACATTGCAACCCGACACATCGCTTTCAATAATTAGAAATTTATAAATATTTGATAAAGGATTGTTAAGAATATCAGCATCATCGTAAAATTTATTCCATTTTTGTATAAAAGGAGCCGTATTTACTTCAAGATAAATCTTTTGGAATGCTTTTAGTTAGAAGAGGGCAACAACTAACTCGACGCACATGAAAGTAGTGATTGTAGGCGGTGGCTTTGCCGGAATTAACTTAGCCAAAGGCTTAGCAGGAAAAGAAGATATTGAAGTACTACTGGTAGATAAACATAATTATCATTTGTTTGCCCCACTGCTATACCAGGTGGCTACCTCCTTTATCGAGGCCTCCAACATCAGCTACCCGTTCCGCAAAATGCTGCAGGGTAAAAAAAACATCCGCTTTTATCATGGCGCGATTGTGGAGGTAAAAACAGAACAAAACTTGATAGTTACTGAGCATGGCACCATTGAGTACGATGTGTTGGTGTTAGCTTTGGGTACGGTTACCAATTACTTTGGCATGGAAAATCTACAAAAACATTCTATGCCCATGAAAACTATTGACGACGCTTTACGCATACGTAACCACATGCTGATTAATATGGAAAAGGTGACCCGCGAAACCAATGAAAAAGAGCGAGAAAAGTTAATGAATATCGTCATTACCGGAGGCGGGCCAACTGGAGTTGAACTGGCCGGCATGATTGCCGAAATGGGTAAACATATTGTTAAAAAGGACTATCCGGAATTAACCAGTGTGAAGGGCAATGTTTACCTGGTCAGTTCGGGCGATGAGTTGCTCGGGAGCATGAGTGAAACCGCCAGTAAAGAGGCTATGCATCGTTTAACAAAGTTAGGCGTGCACGTAAAAACCGGTGTAGCTGTTAAAGATTGCGAGGAAGGCAAGGTGGTTTTGGCCGACGGTGAAGAAATACCCACACAAACCCTGATATGGGCAGCCGGTGTTACTGCCTGCCAGGTACTTGGCTTACCTGATGATAGTTTAGCTCGTGGCAACCGCATTAAAGTAGATGCATTTAATAGAGTGGAAGGGACAGACAATGTTTTTGCCATTGGTGACATCAGTTTGATGACTGCTGATGAAGAATATCCGGAAGGCCATCCGCAATTGGCCCAGGTAGCCATGCAGCAAGGTACGCTGCTGGCAAAAAACCTGGTGTGCTTTGCTAAACGCGAAGAAATGAACCCATTTGCTTATAACAACAAAGGCAGCATGGCCATTATCTCTAAGTACCGGGCAGTAGTTGATTTGCCTAAGTTTTCGTTCACCGGTTATTTTGCGTGGGTCGCGTGGTTAATCATTCACATCTTCCCACTGGCCGGCTTTACTAATAAATTGAAAACCGTGTTCAACTGGATGATGAGCTTTTTTACCAACGACCCAAGCCTGCGTTTAATATTGCGGGAAAAGGTTGAACCAGTTAAAAAATTAGAAGAGGTGAGTTATTGATAACATATTTCAGAAACTCACCTTTCTATTTTTAAATAATTACCTCATGCCGATACCACTTATTTCTGAACCAGAAAGCTACATTAACCAATGCAATCAGTGCAGGTACCTCAACCAGTGGCCCTATAACACCTGCAAACGCTTGCCCTGAGTTGATGCCGAAAACGCCTATGGCCACGGCAATAGCCAACTCAAAGTTATTACCGGCCGCTGTAAAGGCTATGGAGGCGTTTTGTGCATAGTTAGCGCCCATATATTTGCCTATCACAAAACTCACCAAAAACATCACGGCAAAATAAATAATTAGTGGAACGGCAATACGTAATACATCCAACGGTATTTGAATAATTAATTGCCCTTTCAGGCTAAACATCACCACAATGGTAAATAATAACGCGGTTAAGGTGAGAGGAGAGATAGACGGAATGAAACGCTGAATATACCAATCTTCGCCTTTCAGTTTAACCAATATTACCCTGCTCAATACGCCCGCAGCAAATGGTATCCCCAAATAAATACCTACCGATTGTGCAATAGCGCCCATTCCAATATTGACATCCGCACCCTTGAAACCAAACATCGGCAACAATACTGAAATAAAAACGTAAGCATAAACACTATATAACAGCACCTGGAAAATGCTGTTCAAAGCTACCAGTCCGGCGGCGTATTCGCGGCTGCCGTCGGCCAGGTCGTTCCATACTAAAACCATGGCAATGCAACGGGCCAATCCGATAAGGATAAGGCCTGTCATATAATCAGGCTTGTCGGCCAGGAAGGTAATTGCTAAAACAAACATCAGCACCGGACCAATTACCCAGTTAAGGAGGAGCGAAGCACTCAGCACCTTTGTGTTTTTAAATACCTGCCCTAAGTTTTCGTACTTTACCTTGGCCAGTGGCGGGTACATCATTAAAATAAGCCCGATGGCTAAGGGCAGGTTAGTTGTGCCGCTGTTGTAACCACTCAAACTTTCGGCAGCCGAGGGCACGAAGTATCCTAAGCCTATACCTAAAGCCATGGCCAGAAATATCCATAGCGTAAGATAGCGGTCTAAAAAGCTTAGATTTTTGCGATTGGCCACTGGAGCGCAGTGATTGGGTGTAGCAGTCATGTGTTATTGATTGATGTGCCGGCTTACAAAATCGGCTGCGTAAACTTTAATCATATCGCGCACGCGTCTAAATTCGTTCATCACTTCTTCGGGTGTCCCGGTGGCTTTGGCTGGGTCGGGAAAGTTGTAATGAAAGCGTTGTACATCGCCCGGAAAATAGGGGCAGGCCTCTTTGGCATTGTCGCAAACGGTGATGACATAGTCGAATGGTATGTCTTTGTATTCGTCAACATGGTTTGACGTATGCCCTAAAATGTTAATATGGTCTTCGGCCATAACTGCAATAGCTTTGGGATTTACGCCGTGCGTTTCAATCCCTGCGCTGTAAATGGCTGCTTTGGCCCCGGCAAAGTGCCTTAAATAACCCTCTGCAATCTGGCTGCGGCAGCTGTTGCCGGTGCATAGTACTAATATATTTTTCATGTTTTTAATAATGGTGTAAGACGGTTTAACAACAGCCTGAGCCCGGTGTACAAGCAGACGAGTTACTGGCCAGATTGATTAAAGGCAGTTTCGGTTTTGCTTCCGGAGTGCAACATTCATCACCATTGGCGTCGGTGCCGCAACTGCCGCCACGCTCTATTGCTTTGCATTGCACGGTGTCCGCATGCAAGTCAATGATTAGGTTGCCGCCGTCTGCAGTTACCGTGGCCGGTAGCATCTGTCGGGTATCGAAGCCAGCGTTACCAAATTCAATTTTGACGATGCCGTTCGGGTTGAGCGGTAATTTACTTTCAACCAGGTTAATGATGGACATGGCCTTGCTTACATTCATGGCTTCGGTTGAGGGCGCATCGGTCGGCTCCCAAAGTTGCATAATAATTTCCGTCCACGCATTCATCACTCCGCCGCAATCTACCGAGGTAACGGTGGCTTGTTTAATTTCGGTAATGTGGTAGGACGTACTGACTAACCTGTTGGCAGCATACCTGAACTGCAAATGGAGATGCTCATTAGCCGACAGCTGATTTTTGAATGATTGCCAAGTGAACGTATTCATATATTTATTCAAATGTATTATTGCAATATTGCGATATATTGAGTCAAAAAATTTTAGCAGCAGGTTTTGGGCTGCGCGTACGAGTTAAAAAAGTAATTCAGTTGCTTTTGCAGTAGCGCCCAGGCTTTAGGCTCAATACAGTAACAAACACTTACGCCCTCAATGGTACCTTGTATTAAACCGGCATTTTTTAATTCGCGCAAATGCTGAGAAATGGTGGCCTGCGCCAGGCCTAATTCTTCCACCAAATCGCCGCATATGCAGGCATTGGCTTTAATGATATGTTGTAAAATGGCAATTCGCGCCGGGTGGGCAATAGCTTTAAGCAAAACTGCTAACTGGTTTTGCTCGTCGGTAAATATTTCCGTTTTGGTTATGCCCATAAATATCTATTGCAATATTACGATAAAGGAATCTTTCTTGCAAGTTTTACCTTTACAGTTGTAAACTTAACGACTGTAAATTACTTAAATTGTAGATTTACACGATTAATTGTTGACTGGTAAGCGAGAGAAACAAAGAATTTTCGCGCTGACTATCTCAACCTCATCAATGTTTTATGGATACATCCGATTTGTTAAAGCAGGTTGCCTTTATAAAGGAAATCGATAAACTCAAATACATACAACGCCGAACCAAATTGTTTAACAGCGACCGGCACGAAAACGATGCCGAGCACAGCTGGCACCTGGCCATGATGACGCTGGTGTTGGCCGGTCATGCTAACGAATCCATTGATGTACTGAAGGTATTAAAGATGGTGCTCATCCACGACCTGGTGGAGATTGATGCGGGGATACTTTTATTTACGATACCGCAAAGAACCACACCAATACTGACGAGGAAAGGCTGGCTGCCCATCGCATCTTCGGACTGCTACCCGAAGAGCAGGCGCAAAATTTTATTGCCGTGTGGGAAGAGTTTGAAGAAGGCCAGACAGCCGAAGCCAGATTTGCCCGCACCATGGACCGATTTGAACCGCTGCTGCAAAACGCCTCAAACCAAGGCGGCACCTGGGCCGAATTCAACGTGCCGTACGACAAAGTATACGCCAAAAAGAAAGTCATAGCCGATGGCTCAGCTACTATTTGGGCTTATGCTGAAGGTTTGTTGAATGAAAGCGTAGAGAAAGGCATCCTAAAAAAGTTGTGAAGAATCATAAATGACAAAAAACTCTGACAAAAGGCTGCGTTAACGATTTTTGAATAAGCTATCCAAAAACTCAACCGAGACTTGGTTTTGCTGTCCAATTGGGTCAATAACCACGAGATAAACAAAACCAGGCTTTTTTAAAAATGCTAAATAGATCTTTGATTGGTCAGATAATGAGTTAATTTGGCCATAAGCCTCTATTTTTTCACTTTTGTTATAGCTTAACGAAAAGCCACCCGATTCAATGCCTAAATAGGTTATATTTTTGCTTTTAAACGCCTGGAAAGAATCGGTATTTACCGATACCTGTAAACTGCTTGCTTTCGTTGTAGATTCCAGCACGTAATTTGTTTCGATGCGACCGTCATTTATCGGAACAAACACCTTATCGCCCGACTGGTAGATTTTGTATTTACCTATTTGTATGTCTGGGTCCGTAACGTCAGTAGGGACATCAATTTTTGTTATCTGAAGGTTAAAATCTCTATATCGAGCTAACGTAATTGGATTGCGGTTGCTGTAAATAAACGTTTGATTGACTTGCATCTCCTCAGCAATTTCAGTCTTGAATAAATTTACGTAATCGTCTGGTACCGATTTAACAGATTCAAATTTGTTGTCTTTATTTGCAACACTCAGTTTTTGAAACTTTACCACACAATACCAGACGAAACCGACGCATAGTACTGCGATGATTAAATAGCTTATGTTTTTAAAGATTTTCATTCAGGATGATAAGATGCAGATTGCGTACAAATATTCAGCGCTAATAACAGCACAATTTATTTAAAACTTACGAATTAGTAAAGCTTTGTCTGAATACTAATTTATTAAGTTACTTTGTTTGTCAGGTAAGGGACGAATTGAGTTTGCTAAGATGTTTATTAAATAAATTTCGCCAATCGCCTATAAATAAGGACGCAAGACGTAACATAATTACAAATGCCAATTTCATTTTCGACCACTATTATGTGACTTACCGAGCCACGCTCAGCGCCTTTGTAAAGGCACTGCGCGATGAATAAGGCTTGTTGTCGCGAAGCAGCCCATTTAAGAAGAAAACTTTGCAGCGCAATTAACGCTATATTTAGCCACTTAAATTATTCAATATTCAACCCAACATGAGCACCGAAAGCCCTAACCCGTGTATTTATTGCGCTAATGACGAACGCCTTACTAACTTAACCATCCAAATTGCCGAGATGCAAGCCGGTATACTGTACCTGTTTAAAGAACAAACCTACCGTGGCCGTTGCGTTTTGGCTTACAAAAAAGAGCACAAAAACGAAATTTTTGAACTGTCGAAAGAAGAGCGCGATTTGTTTATGGATGATTTGAGCCGTTCAGCAAAAGCTATTCATGCCGCTTTTAGTCCCGATAAAATTAACTATGGTGCTTACGGAGATAAAATGCCGCACATCCATTTTCACCTGGTACCAAAGTATGAAAACGCGCCTCAGTGGGGTAGCACTTTCGTGATGTTCCCCGAACCGACAGTGCACCTGCAAGACAGCGAATACGAGGAAATGATTAAGAAAATCAAGAGTCATTTATAAAACCCTTCCTAAATCCTCCCCAAAGGGGAGGACTGCATTATAACTCACCTTTTTGGCTAACACAAAGTGCCTTTCGGCTAAATCACCGTAGCTAATGTCTTTCATCTTTGTATAAAAAAAAACAAATACGTTATGAAAGCAATCAGAGTATATGAATTTGGAGGTCCGGAGGTACTGCAGATGGTAGACGTTGAACGCCCAACCCCGGCAGCCGACGAGATTTTAATTAAAATGTACGCTACCAGTGTAAACCCGGCAGATTATATTTTTAGGCAGGGTGGGAACGATTTAATACGCCCTTTTATAAAATTACCCTTGGGCCTGGGTCTAGATGCCGCTGGTGTGGTAGAGGAAACTGGTTATGAAGTTACGCAGTTCAAGCCTGGCGACAAAGTTTATGGTGTTCCCAATTTTCCGGGCGACGGCAGTTATGCTGAATATATTGCGGCCAAAGCCAGTCAGTTTTCATTAATGCCCAAACATATTACCTTTAACGAGGCTGGTGCACTGCCATCATGCGCGTTGATTGCTTGGAATGGTATTGTTGATTTGGGAAAAGTAAAAGCCGGTCAGCGGGTGCTTATACATGGCGCGGCTGGTGGCGTTGGTAACTTGGCTGTGCAACTTGCTCATGCCATGGGCGCTTACGTGATAGGTACATCTTCGGCTTACAATTTCGACTTTGTAAAATCTTTAGGTGCCGACGATGTGATTGATTATAACACCCAGCATTTTGAAGATATACTGCAAGATGTAGACTTGGTTTTCAACGCGTCGCCGGTACGTGATAAAAATGTCCGGCTTAAATCAGTGCAGGTAATGCGCGAGGGCGGCATTTTTGTATGCACCCACCTGGATGAACCGTTTGAGCAAGAGTTTTTGAACGCGTTAAACCAAAATGGCGCTACTAGCACACTGGTCGGGGGTGGCAGCATTGCTTACACATCATCCCTCGAGGGTACAACCCACCTGATTAATGAAGGGAATGTAAAAGCCGTAGTTGGTAAAGTTTACCCGCTGGCGGAGGTAGCCGAGGCCCATCGCCAGAGCGAAACTAAACACGTAAGCGGCAAAATTGTATTAGAGATACGTAAAGAAGAATAAGCCTGCATGAAACGCTTTAAAACCATCAGCGAGTTTTTACAATACAGGCAATTGCCGGGGCCCGACCATCCTTTAATTCATGTGTTTAAACTGGAGGATGTAACAAGTTCGGTACTGCTTGATTTGGATGCCTGGACGTATGACTTTTACTGCATTGGTTTAAAGCGGGTGGTAAACGGCCGCGAGATTAGGCTTAAATACGGGCAGCAAACGTATGATTACAACAACGGCATTCTGTCATTTGTAGCCCCTAACCAGGTAATGAGTTTAACCATTGACCAAAAAGCAGCTAAATTAATACAGTCGGGATGGATGCTAATGGTGCATCCCAACTTTTTACATCATACGCCAGTGGAACAAAGCATCCGACAGTACGATTTTTGGGATTATTCCGTGCACGAAGCCCTCTTTCTATCCGACCGGGAAGAAGCCACATTAGTGAGCATTTTGCAAAACATCCGGCAGGAAATTCAGGGCAACATTGACCAGTTCAGTAAAAATATTATGGTTTCACACCTCGAAACGTTGCTAAACTATGCCGACCGCTTTTATCATCGCCAGTTTGTTACCCGCGAAAAGGCTAATCATGAAGTGTTGGCGCGGCTTGAGCAATGGCTCAATGAATATTTCGCGCAGCATAATCTCATCAATAAAGGTTTGCCCGGCGTAACCGAGGTAGCCGCCGCGCTTAACTTATCACCAAAATACCTGAGCAGCTTGCTCAAAATACTTACAGGACAAAACACCCAGCAACACATCCATCACAAATTGATTGAAAAAGCTAAAGAATAGCTTTCAATTACTAATCTGTCGGTCAGTGAAATTGCTTATAACCTTGGTTGCGAGCACCTGCAATCGTTCAGTAAGTTGTTTAAGGCTAAGACGGATATGTCACCTGTTGAATTCAGGGCATCGTTCAATTAAGATAAAGAATACACCTATTGCTTTATCTTTACAGAGCCATTGCATACATCGCCTTCCGGTATGCCGGTTAGCTATGTTCTCAAAAATTTGGTGCGCTGTTGGGTCATCTCTTTCAAATATAAAGCCCGGCATGTAGGCAAAGCGCTGCCGTATTGATTGGGTTCCGGATAACGCGCTTCCAATTCAGCATCGCGTAATTGTACCCAAAGGCGTTGCGCTGCTTTGAGCTTAGCTATAAATACCGGTTGTTTGGCGTACTCCTTTAATATTTTTTGATAAACGGAGTTCAGCTCCTGGTCTGCCTTTTGGTACTGTGTGCCCGCCCGCCGATTCATAGCTGTCTGAGTTTGGCTGTAAGCTGCTACGTGTAGGGAAAGAAAGGTTACGAATGCAGCAAAAAATATCTTAGTGGTTTTCATGATAACATTGTTGGTGGTATAAATAAAGACCATACAAAGTTTGTTTGAGACACAACTATTAAACGTCGTATTTTAATGATATTGATTTTAGCGTCTTGTGCTTGTCAATAAAATAAATCTCTTTGGCGTTAAATAATTCTTAATAGGAGTACCAACTTTTTTGGGGCAAATGTGTCTTTCCTATAAATAAACTGATTTTGGAAACATCAGCAATAGATTTAGCCGCCGAAAATCAGCTGCTCAGAAAGCAGCTGGAAGACTTGAAAGCCTCCTACCAGCAAGTGGTAGGAAAGATGAGTGAACAACTGGCCACCGAGGAACAGTTAAAGGAAAGCCAGCAGCGTTTCAAAACTATTTTTGAGCAATCGAAAGTAGGGCATAAAATAATTAATACCGACCTGAAGATGGTCGAAATTAATCAGGCGCTGGCTGATATGCTAGGATACACCAAAGAGGAAGTAACCAATACGGTTATTTTAGATTATACCCATCCCGATTTTATTGCCTACTGGTACGATTTACATGAAGCGCTTTGGAAAAAAGAACTGCCAAACTTTTCGCTCGAGGCCTGTCTGATACGTAAAGATGGCAAGCAAGTATGGTGTATTGTGCATACCATACGTTTTGTTGACCGCGGCGAGACAATGGGATATACCATTTTGGAAGACATCACCGAACGTAAACAGCTGGAACGCCATAAAGACGATTTTGTAAGTACCGTAAGCCACGAATTAAAAACGCCCTTAACATCACTAAAATCATAGTGCCAATTGCTGATGCGGCACGTGCAGAAAAACGAGGACACTTTTGTGCATAAGATGACTTCGGGGATGGATAAGCAAATTACCCGGCTTACCCGTCTTATTCATGATTTGATTACCGTATCAAGGGTGGAAAGTGGCAAACTGCAGCCGGTTGTGGTACAATACCAGTTAAATGATATTGTAGCTGATGTGGTGCGCGAATTTAAAACCATCACACCCGACCGCCTGATGGCCATTAATGCGCCCTAGGAAGTACAGCTTAAAGGCGATCGCGATAAAGTACACCAGGTGGTTTACAACTTAGTATCAAATGCTGTCAAGTTTTCGGCTAAAGATACCACCATTGATATTACTAT
>CAXYKR010000434.1:0-6289 GCA_964277815.1 uncultured Mucilaginibacter sp.
CGTTCCGAAAGGATGCCCGCCAAAACCGTTCCGCATCATGGCAATAGATTTAGGCGATACCTGTTTACTATCCCTGGAAGCTATTAACTGCATTACCGATTGGGCAATTACCGGAATAGATACTTCCATCTGCATAGCATCGCTTACCAGCCAGTTTACCTCACCGGTATCTTCTACATACGACGGTACATTAAAGCCCTGCTTTTCATCATATAACTTCTTCATCAGTTCAATGAGCCAAGAGCGAATTACCGAACCGTGGTTCCAGGTATGTAAAATATCGCTGATATCCAATTTTTCGCGATAACGGTCGAGCAGGGCCATCCCCTCGCCGATGGCCTGCAACATGCCAAACTCAATGCCGTTATGCACCAGTTTTACAAAATGCCCGGAGCCAGGTCCGCCGGTATGCGAGTAGCCGTTGGGCACTGCAATATCTTTGAGCAAACCGTCTATCTGTCCTACGGCTTTGGCATCACCTCCAACCATAAAGCACGCTCCGTTACGGGCACCGCTGATGCCCCCACTGGTACCACAATCTATAAAATATAAATTTTGTTGAGCCAGTTTTTCTGCCCGGCGGATGGAATCGCCCCAGTATGAATTGCCACCATCAATAATAATATCTTCCGGCGATAGCAAAGGCACCAGGTTATCAATCACGTTATCAATGGCCGGCCCAGCCGGGATATAAATAAAAATGCGGCGCGGTGTTGGCAGCTGCTCTACCAGGTTTTCTAAACTATGCGATAGCACTAAATTTTCCTGCTCAATATCGGTGGGTAAATTCTTGTCGTATCCAATAATGGTATAGCCCTTTTCTGCGGCTTGTAGGGCCAAATTGGCTCCCATTTTGCCTAAGCCAATAACGCCGTATGTTTTGCTGTCCATGTTTTACGTTTTGTTTGCATAACTACAATTAAACGGAGTTATAGATTGCAGAGCTTACATTTAAAAAAATAATGCAGCTTAAAAATGCGGCATATATACCCTAAGTGCGGTTAACTATAAGTGTAATGCGGGTGAAAACATTACCAATTGGAGTAAAACGAATATGTTTAAAGACACTCTGTAAAGAACAATTATAATTTGTTGATAACCAACCAAATGTTAACAAATAAATCATACACACTTTACGTTTATATGAATAAGTATCACTTATTTTTATAGACCCTAAAAAGGTCATATTTAACTAACCTAACATTTTTTATTATGACCTGGAGAAAATTTAGCGGCGAAGTGCTGCAAACACCCATCCTAAACGAAGTTGAAAATACTATTGAACGCGAAACCAGTTTAGGCAATAAACTTAAGGTTTGCATTGGTACCGACTCGCAGGTAAAAGGCACGATAACCGACTTTGCTACGGTAATTGTTTTTTTGCGCGAACAACGTGGCGGCTTTATGTACATCCACCAGGAGCGTACCAGCAAAAAGATGAGCATTAAAGAGCGGATGCTTAACGAGGTACAAAAGTCCATTGACATTGCTTATCAGCTTTGCGACCTGTTGGATTTGTATGATGTAGATTTGGAAGTGCATGCCGACATCAATACTAACCCCATGTTTAAATCGAACCAGGCCCTGCACGAAGCGATGGGCTATATTTTGAGTATGGGTTTTGTATTTAAGGCTAAGCCCGAAGCTTTTGCCAGTTCTTATTGCGCCAATAAAATGGTACAATAAAGTACTATACTGCTTACTATTAAAACAGAATTGTTTGCAGCGTGTTACTGGGTTGTGAAAACTTACGAACGCCGCTGGGAACAATTTATGCCTATCAGTTTAGATGAGGCCTGGGACTTTTTTTCGTCGCCGCTAAACCTGCAAAAAATTACGCCGCCCGAAATGCGGTTTGTAGTTACGTCGCCCTATAATGATGACACTAAGATGTATGCAGGGATGATTATCACTTACAAAGTGTCGCCTTTATTTGGCATTAAACTTAACTGGATGACCGAAATTACCCATGTACAGGATAAACAGTATTTTGTAGACGAGCAGCGCTTTGGTCCTTACGCTTTGTGGCACCACCAGCATCATTTTAAAGAAGTGCCGGGCGGTGTGCTGATGACTGATATTTTAAACTACGCTATTGGCTACGGCCCGGCAGGACCAATAGCCAACAAAATATTGGTCAAAAATAAAATTGAACAGATTTTTAGGTATCGCGAAAAAGCCATTATAGACCTTTTCGGTAAATAAGATTATACTAAAGCAGAGCCTTGGATGATGCCACGGCTTTCGATACGCTGGTCGATAAAGTGTTGTATTTCCGATTTTTTTAATTGCCAGTTGGGGGCAATCAGCAGTTCGCGGTCTGACAGGCCGAACAAGCGTTGTACTACAACATCAGGCCGTACCAAGGGTAACAGGTCGCATAAAAAGTCGGCGTATTCATCCAGCGTAAAAAGCTTAAACGGCTCACGCTTGTACTTCACCCCCATTACCGAGCCCTCTACGATGTGCAGGTGATGAAATTTTACGAACTTGATTTGCGGAAAGCGGTTAATCTCTTCGGCATAGCGCAGCATCATTTCGCGTGTCTCCCACGGGAAACCGAAAATAGTATGCACGCAAATGTCAAGTTTACTGTTCTCGACCAGCTTAAGGGCCTTAATTAAATCATCATGGGTGCAGCCCCGGTTTATTTGGTTTAAAGTGTCGTTATAAATCGACTCCATTCCCATTTCCAGGTCAACATCAAAGCGATCGGTATAGCTTTCGAGCAGGGCTATCTTTTCGGCGTCAATACAATCCGGACGTGTACCTACCGATAAGCCTACAATATTTTCGGGTTCGATGCTCAGCGCCTCGTCGTACAGCATTTTAAGGTAATGCGCAGGTGCATAAGTATTGGTGTTAGGCTGAAAGTAAATAATAAACTTATCGGCCTTATTGCCTTTACGGGCACGCTCCATACCCTGTATCACCTGTTCGCGAAGTGTAGGTGCCTTACGGGATACCGACGGGGTGAAAGAATCTACATTACAATAGGTACAACCACCATAGCCTTTAGAGCCATCGCGGTTAGGACAGGTAAAGCCGCCATCAACAATTACCTTAAATACCCGCTGCCCCTGGTATTTGTTACGCAGCCAGGCTCCGTAATTATTATACCCTTTAAACCCTTGTTTTACTGTAGCTTCTGTTACTTGCATTGAAATTCAAAGATACGGCTTTTTAACGCGCTGCGCACCGTATCTTATTTTGAAATTACACTAAGCTTATAAAAAGCAAGACGCGCTAAGCTTAGTAACGCTTTTCTACTTTATCATAAAATCCGCCGAACGAGTTATTTCTAACCGCATCTTCTTTAAAGAAATCTCCCGGAAACCCTAATGGTATCCTGCTGATATCGTCCAGACGTTTTTTCTGCTCGTCGTTTAATATAACGTCGATAGTTTTAAGATTCTGCTTCAACTGGTCAACTTTGGTGGCGCCAACAATAGGAATGCATGAGAAGTTTTGCTGCATCATCCAGGCTAAAGCTACATGTGCCGGCTCGGTGTTTAACTCTTCGGCTATAGCCATAACCTCATGGGTGATACGCTCGGCGTTAGCATCCCGGCGATTACTTTCCGGCTTTACCCGGCCGTTTTCGCCACGCAGGTACTTACCGGTAAGTGCACCTCCGGCTAATGGCGCCCACGGGGTAACCGTCATGCCGTAATGCCGCGCCATTGGTATCAATTCGCGCTCGGGCGTACGTTGTATCAGGCTGTACTCCACCTGAAGGGCAATAAACTGGCTCCAGCCCATCAGTTCGGCCAGGGTGTTACCTTTGGCTACCATCCAGGCGGGTGTATCGCTGATGGCAGCGTAATTAATTTTGCCCTGGCGTATCAAATCATCCAAGCCACGTAAAACTTCGTCAATAGGCGTTATATCGTCCCAGATGTGCAGATATAATACGTCTATGAAATCAGTTTTCAAACGTTTCAGGCTTTCCTCAACGCTGCGCATCATATTTTTGCGGTTGTTGCCCGAGGCGTTGGGGTTAGTGGTATTATCTTTAAGTGTGTATTTAGTAGCTACCACAAAGTAATCGCGGTCGTGCATAGCCAGGTAGTCACCTATAATTTTTTCGCTGGTGCCCAGTTTGTAGATGTTAGCTGTATCCAAAAAATTACCGCCGGCGTCGGCATAGGCATCTAAAATATCAAAGCTGGTGGCACGGTCGGCTCCCCAGCCTCCCTCAGTACCAAAACCCATGGTGCCCAAGCACAATTCTGAAACCTTAAGACCGGAGCGGCCCAATAATTTGTATTTCATAGATGATGACTCCCGTTAGTAGGAGGATTTAACAAAGTTAGAAAAAGCGGGTAGCGGTGAAACGATAATTTAATAATTAGGCGAATAGGTGTCCGAATAAGGGCGCAAAACATAATCCGGCACCACTTGTAAAATATAAACTAATTGAAAACGACATTATGAAAATTGTGCATACCAAAGGTCTGGTAAACGTTGATGAACTGACCGAGTTTTTACAGCGAGACTTAAACAGATTGTTCCAAGAGCGCAGACAAGCGGACATCCAGATTGATATTGTTCGTGATGAGCAAAGTATTCAGATTGTATGCCCGGCCTTATATGACAGTTTTCTGTTCAATATTCAATTAGTTGCAGACAATGAAATACACATCATCAAATCTGAACATTATACTGACGACGTTAATGTGCTTACGCTCGAAGACATTATTAACAATCTTTTGATGAGTTACCCCGGGAGAGACGGAATTGACTATATATGAGAAGAATCGTAAACAAAACAGGCGCCCATTTTTGAGCACCTGTTTTGTTATATTTTTGTTGTCTAATTTCCTATCCGTGAATCCAGCTGAATTTATATTCCAGCATCGGATTTTTCATTCTTTCTGCGATACGCATTAAACGATTAGGCAAGCCAACCACATAGTCGCGGGCTTTTTCACCAGCTTCATTCAAATCAGTCAATCCCTCAATCTGCCACTCCTGTATCAGGCTCTTTAAAATATCCACATAATCGACAGCTGTATAAACTTCTAAACGTTGAGCAGCATCGGTAAAGTGACCAAAAGTTTGACCAATTTTTAAGCCAACCTCTCTTAAAAAATGTGCAGGCATCACAATCTTCTTACGCATCATATCTTCGAAGGCCAGCATACATTCGTTCGCATCAACTTCAAAAATCTTTCCGATAAAATGTTTGTAAGCTTTAGCGTGACGGGCTTCATCAGCAGCTATCACACCACACATTTTGGATAACAATGTATCACCGCCTTTTTTAGCCAAAGAAGCAACACGTCTATGCGAAACGTTCGTCGCCATTTCTTGAAAAGACGTGTAAATAAAATTACGGTATGGGTCAGTCCCGGTGCCTATATCAAATCCGTCGGCAATCAAGTACTGAGTAGAAACCTCCATAGCACGCATATTCACCCTACCCGACAAATATAGATACTTATTCAAAAGATCGCCGTGCCTGTTCTCTTCCGCTGTCCAATGACGCGTCCAAGTCATCCAACCACTATGCTGTTCTTTATCAACACCGTCAACCATGCTTAACCATGATTCGTAAGTTGGCAAAGCCTCTTCGGTAATTGTATCACCTATTAAAACCGCCATTAAATCATAAGATAAGCCCTTAGCACTCTCTTGAAGATCGCGTATTTCTGAAAAAAAAGTGTCACGCGTGGAATCAGGGAGCAAGTCTGACGGTTGCCAGATTTGATCAATGGGTTTAAGGAAGTCATTCATCTTCTCAAGCATATACACTTCAATATGCTTCATAACTTCCCGGCGCTTCTCTTCAAAAAATCTCATAATTGTATTTGGGAGTAAAGCTAACTATAAATAACAACTTTTACACTAAGTATGCTAAAACTTGACATCAATAGACGCTACTCAATTTGCTTAAATGGTTTGTCGATAAGCTTAAGCAAATATGCTGCCATCGAGGAAAACGCGAATACTTAAGTATGGCAATATGCCGTTTGCGGATAGAATTACTTTCTCGAATTTTGTATTAAGAAGACCAGCGCATCGAGTTATAAAGGCAATAAAATTACCCGCTGATGCAGATAAAACTTGCAGAGGTGCACAATCAAATAGAAGCTATAAAGTTCGTAGCATCATTTGTCACGTTTTTGGAACTGAACACAGGCATGTTTAATTCACCCCCCCCACCCGGACCATTTCAAAACGCAAAAACCCTCTAGACCGTAAGGTTTAGAGGGTTAGAAAGTTTGGCGCCGACCTACTCTCCCACGTGTTACCGCAGTACCATCGGCTCTGGCGGGCTTAACTT
>CAXYKR010000435.1:0-4211 GCA_964277815.1 uncultured Mucilaginibacter sp.
ATGGTAGATTACAACTATCACCGGCCTCATCATGCCTTAAAATTTCGTACACCAATCGATTTGTTAGAAGAGCTTTTAACGTAGAAAATTCTACTTTTGATTGGCCCTAAAAGCAGGGAAGCTTACACATACTCGTCAATTTCTAAAGAGTTTTGTTAAACATTGACGCTAAAGATCAGCAAACTCTCAAATCAACGTCTTACCGGGCTGGAAGCGTTTGTTCTACCCTACTACATGGCGATAATTTAAAGAATATCAATACAATGTATTTTTATTTATCAATTGAGCTGTTTGGCCCGTAAATATCTATAAATAACAATTTTAAAACATTGAAGTTGCTTCGGGTAACTCAGTTGTTGTAGTGATACCTTCTCGAAGTTCTCTTTCCCAAGCATCTTTTTTTTGTTTTGGTAATTCAAACCATACGTAGTTGATATATTCAGAAAAAAGTAACATCATTTCTTCAGTACAATTTTTTTGAACCATCTGAATAATATCTTGTAAATGATTGGTTAATAATGACATTTTTTGAGAGGCTAACGCATACAGGAATTCTAATAAAGCTTCGCCTTGATCCTGCAAATGATATTTGATCAAAGTTTCAAACGTGCCAAACATTTCTAAAGATAAATCAGGTTCAATGTGATAAGCTAACTCTTCGGCACATGCACCACGTAACAGAGAAGCTTGAATAATACCATCGTTGAATCGGTCAAAGTTTCCAGGATCTAATAGGTTTCTCACAAAGGCCGATTGTTGTAAAGTACTAGCAGGATTGCCATCTCTACCTAATTCAGGTTCACGATTTCGCAGAGAATTAAGAATATTTGATATAGTAAAGTAAACGTCTGCTTGACTGACATGCTTATCGTAACTACTAAATTTAAAAAAAGCAAAATTCTTACGTAGTTCTAATTGTTTATATTGCTTTTTATCCTTTTTAGGAAAAAACAACTCATTAGCTAATCCTCTTGATAAATCGCCTTGACTGTTTAACAAAGCTTTCTTACGTTTTTCCAAAAAGGCTAAGGTATCAGCTGGCTGAGGATTTTTTTTTCGTAAAAAATCCATGAACTTAGTCAAGAAATTAATTTCCTCTAACCAAGTTGTGTTTTTTGACGAATTATTACAATAAATCGTCTGTACCTCTAAGAAACTATTTGTTTCACCACCATATTTACCTTGTTTTAAGTTTTTTTGTAATCGAGAGAGGTATTTGGCGTTCTTTGTTCGTGATATCCCGACAAAGTAAATAATTTTGTATTGATCGTATTTTCGGAGTGCTCTACTAATGTATAATAGATTTTTTCCATTAGAAATACAAGATCCGACCACAACAATACTACCTTCAGCACTTTTCTTAATAAGGTGCAATTCATCTTGCTTTATGCGTATCGGAGTGCTATCTTTTCTGTAGTTCGATCGAATCTCGTCTAAAATATAATCGGCAAATTCAATTGATGCTTGGTCATTAAGTGCAATTAAGTAGCGGACATTACTAGGTATGTACTGATTAATGTAGTCTTTTAATTTATCTTTAAACTTCGGAAACCTGGTACCATTCTTAAGACCTCTAAGAATTTGATAAAAATCGATGTAAACCTCGTATTTTTCATACTTAGTATTAGTTACCTCTTTGTAATTAACTTTAAGGACATGTTGATCATTATTCACGGACAGAAATTCTTCGACAAAGCTCGATAGATATGTTTCTGGATCCTTTATAGTCAGCAATACACGGTTAACATGTGGCTTTTCCAATAAAAACACATCTCCAGTTACATTGACAGCATAAGAGCCTTTTTTGCAGAGTATGCACTCATCATCTTTGTAGGTCTTATAAATAGGAATACCATTTGGATTTTCGTTTGACAAGTTTAAATTACAAACCAATTGATCTTTGATATTACTCAAATTTTTAGCGTCACCTAAAAAATATAAAATCACAATATTGTTTCGATGAATTAACTTTTGCTTATCCAAAATGTAGCCAATGATATTTGCTGATGTGGAAGCCGAAATCAATAGCAAGGCATTAGTTGAGTAGGGCACTGGATTTTTATAAAGCCCTTCATAAGAGCTAAAGCTTTCAATTGGCACACTTATCCTATCCTCCAACGGCAAAAATCTATTTTTTAGCTCCACCAAGGCAAAAGCAATAGAATTAATTGAGGATGTATCGCAATATATTTGAGTGTGTTCTTTTTCATCGAAATGACATAGAAGAGCATAGGCGATGAAAAATATTTCTGTACTAAACAAAAGAATATTACCAGTGCGCAAGAATTTATCACAATGTTTACCTGATGGAAACACAAAATGATGAGCACCAGCAGCTGTTACTAAACCTCCACGTTTAATAAAAATATTTTGAAGACCTTCATTTAGGTATTTTTCTTTAAAGTCTTCGGGAATTTCTTTATCGGAAGATAGCTGTCCTTTTTTATCAAAATAAATAATAAACAAGCTTTCTTTTAATGAGGTCTGTTGTCGCCTAGGGATACCTATAAAAGTCTGATCAAGACGATCAATGAAAATAGATTTTAAATTGTCTGCGCAATATTGAGGGCCAAGAACAAAAATGCGATCTGTTTGATAATAGTCTTCGTAAAATCTACGAATTTCTGACTGTAGAATATTTTCATTGATTGTCTTCCTATCACAAAAAATCACGGTGGCAGAAACCACTTTGGCATTCTCTTTATAATCGTATCGATACAGAAAAAAGTTATTCATATATTGACAGCGAGGGGATAAAGTATAGTGATCAATGCTCCGTCAGCGTTTCTAAATTTATTATAACGTTCGTTATTTTGAAACTTCCAATCAAAAAGTATCATGTTCTCTATTTTGCGATCATCCTTGTATGGATTTGCAATCATGTCTCGATATATACATAACTGTCCAGTCTTAATACGTAAAAAACCTTTACCATTTAAAACGCGTAATATTCGATCAAGACCTATTCCTTTATCATCTTTTTCCAGAGTTTTTGATGAAGTGTTATGTTTAATTAGACACTTTTTCAAAATGTTGATGTCAGAAAGATTAACATCGCTAGATTGACTTGACTTATACTTGCGACTAAATCCAATCCCACCGTCAAATATTGATATTTCTATAAAATAGAGCTCGCCTTTAACATTCTCTTTATGGTTATTGCTTACAAAAAAATCACACAAGCCTTTGTGGCCTTGCATGTCTTCAAGTAAAGCTTTGCGTGTTTTTTTAAAAAATTTTGCCATGACACCTCGAATATTCGTCTCTAAAGGAATGTTGTTTTCATCTACTCTCCCCCATTCAAACGTGTTTTTCATAAGCTCATAAATGATTGCAACAATGTCTGGGTAAATACTCACGAACTCAGGCTCTACAGTTGTGAAATACAAAACATCACTTATCCCTTTTCGTAGATTTTGTAGTAGGTTATACTCAGTGCGTATAAATTCATACCTACTACCAAAACACGGTAATTGATATTCGTCAGGTAGATGCTCGAAGTTTGCCAGTAGCAGTTTATGATAAATAGACTCACCCGCCATCATTTTAGTTATAAACTCTCTATTTTTGAAATTCAAAACACCTATAAGTGACTCGTTAGAGTTAGCGTTGTAGACGCCATTTGAATTCCAAACAAGTATTACTGCAGGGAATATTAATTCATTTTTGTAAAGACCATTAATCGTTTCCGTTTCTGTATTAGGTAGATCTATAAGAAGTCGTTTTGATTTTTTATATCTACTCCAAGTAATTACGAATTGTAGAAGCTGCGGAATTAATCCAAAATAATCGTTATTAAAACCGGTGGGTAAACATAAGTCTACAGTTGCTCTTATGCTAGAAGATTTGTGAAGTTGATCATAATATACATCCACATCTTCCAGTGTGGCAGTTTTTTTTATCGTTATAGTAAAATCTGACATCCGGTTGGGGTAATAATTATTCACTAATATACATTTGTTATCTTTATTTTATCGTGTTAATGGTCCCAATAACTCCCGCACTTGTACTTATCTTTGCCTTTAATGATCAATGTCAATAATATTTCCGTTTCGTTTGGCGGGACAACACTATTCAGCGATGTAACTTTCTCTATCAACGAGAATGATAAGATAGCCCTGATGGGTAAAAACGGGGCGGGTAAATCTACCATCCTCAAAATTATTGCGGGTGTGGCCAAGCCTACTACGGGTAGCGTTACCGGCCCTAAA
>CAXYKR010000436.1:0-3164 GCA_964277815.1 uncultured Mucilaginibacter sp.
TGGTTCATGGTTCATGGTTCATGGTTCATGGTTCATGGTTCATGGTTCATGGTTCATGGTTCATGGTTCATGGTTCATAAGGTAAGTTTTCTTCATTTACGTTGTTTTAATTTATCAAACTATTCTACCAATAAACTAATGACTAATGAACCAATAAACTAATCAACAACTCAACCACTCAACTCCCCTGCTAAAACCCTATCTTTGTAATTGCAAAGCGTTCTATCGCTGCCCGGTTTAGGCCGGGCGGAGGAAAGTCCGGGCAACATAGAGCATCCTGCTTCTTAACGGGAAGGCGCCCTGCAGCGGGCGACAGCCAGTGCCACAGAAAATATACCGCCCCTAACCGGGTAAGGGTGAAAACGTGAGGTAAGAGCTCACGGCAGGTACAGGTAACTGTATTTGCGGTAAACCTCAGGAGTTGAAAAACCAAATAGGTCCCAAAATGGAAGTTGCTCGCTTCTGTGTGCTGTGCAAATAGCAACGTTGGGATGGGTAGGTTGTTAGAGCCGGTTAGCAATAGCCGGTCCAGATTAATGATAGAAACTGCCTTTAGGCAGCACAAAACCCGGCTTACAGCTTTGCTGCTGCTTTAATCCCTTATTGTTAAACAATAAGGGATATTTTTTTAAACCAAATGCCCAAGTGTTTGTTTTACTATACGAATCCCTGTATTTTAGCAGCCGAAACAGACTACCTCCTGAAAGAAAAACATGGCAAAAATTTTAATTATTGACGACGAGCGCGCAATTCGTAATACCCTGCGCGAAATATTAGAGTACGAAGATTTCCAGGTTGAAGACGTTGACAATGGCATCGACGGTCTCCAGCTGATTCAGAAAAACGACTATGATTTGGTGCTGTGCGATATCAAAATGAATCGTATGGACGGCATGGAGGTTCTTACCGAAGGCTTAATCATTAAACCGGATTTGCCTTTTATCATGATATCGGGCCACGGCACAGTTGAAACCGCGGTAGAAGCCAGTAAAAAAGGGGCCTTCGATTTCATCTCTAAACCACCCGATCTTAACCGATTATTAATTACTGTACGTAATGCGTTGGACCGCGGTAGTTTAGTAACTGAAGCTAAAGTATTAAAAAGAAAAGTATCTAAAGTTCGTCCTATCTTGGGCGAATCGCAGGCTATCGTAAAAATTAAAGAAACAATTGATCGTGTTGGCCCTACCGAGGCGCGAGTGCTGGTTACCGGTGCCAATGGTAGCGGTAAAGAGCTAGTGGCCCGTTGGCTACACGAAAAATCGCACCGCAGTAATGGCCCAATCATCGAGGTTAACTGCGCGGCTATTCCTTCTGAACTAATTGAAAGTGAACTGTTTGGTCACGAAAAGGGTTCGTTTACGTCTGCCGTTAAACAACGCATCGGTAAATTTGAATCGGCCAACGGTGGTACCCTGTTTTTAGACGAGATTGGCGACATGAGCCACTCTGCCCAAGCCAAAGTGCTGCGTGCATTGCAGGAAAGCCGCATTACCCGTGTAGGCGGCGAAAAAGAAATTGAGGTGGACGTACGTGTGGTAGCGGCAACTAACAAAGACCTGTTAAAGGAAATTGAAGACGGCAATTTCAGGATGGACTTGTACCACCGCCTGAGCGTAATATTAATACACGTACCACCACTTATCGAGCGCCGCGATGATATCCCGTTATTGGCTAACAGCTTTTTAGAAGAAATTTGCAGTGAATACGGCATGCCTACCAAGCGTTTAAGCGATGCTGGTTTAGAAGCACTTAAAGCACTCCCCTGGACAGGTAACATCCGCGAGCTGCGCAACATGATTGAGCGCCTGATTATCCTGAGCGACAAAGTAATTACCGATGGTGACGTAAAAGCTTTTGCTAATCCATCTGCACCGGTAACAGTTACGGCTGGAGCAGCGCCTGCCCCGCAAACGGATTACGAGCAGTTTAAAAATTTCCAGGAGTATAAAGATTTTGCTGAACGCGAGTACATCAAATTCAAGCTGGAGAAAAACAACTGGAACGTTTCTAAAACCGCCGATGACATCGACATACAGCGAAGCCATTTATACAGTAAGATTGAAAAATTTGGATTAAAAAGGGGTGAATAACCCCTTTTTATTTTGGTGCTAATCGGGCTCTAATAAGCTTGTAATGTTATTGTAATTACTTTGCAGCGTTATGCCCGTTTATGGCTGCTTTTTTAAAACATTTAAAGTAATTTAGCATTGCTTTAACGTAAATCTATCTGAGCTATGTTCAACTTCCGTATCTGTATTTTTTCGGCGGCTTTACTCTTTAGTCAGTGCACTCCCAAAAACGAGCACCAGGGTCAAAGTAAATCTCAGACTGCCCGTCCTGATGATACGGTATATACGTACAAAAAACCGTCGCCTAACGGCATTGGCAAAATGTACAAGGGCCGCGAAATTGCGAAGGTAATCAGCTTTAGCGGAGCCGGCTGGTTGGAACGCGACACCCGCAACCAGGAAGAAAACGTAAGCTTGGCGGTTAAATACCTGCCGGTTGACCAAAACAGCATTGTAGCTGATATTGGTGCCGGTACCGGTTTTTATACTTTCCGTATAGCTCCCAAAGTAAAAAAAGTTGTAGCAATAGAATTGCAGGACGAAGCTTTAGAATATCTGAAAGAACGCGCCAAAACCTTAAAGCAGTCGAACGTTGAAGTAGTTAAAGGAAGCGAAAAAGCACCTAACTTACCTGATGGCAGCATTGACCTTGCCCTGATGGTAGATGTATACCATGAGCTTGAGTTTCCGCACGAGTATTTGCAGGCTTTGTATAAAGCTCTAAAACCCGGCGGTAAAATAGTTTTGCTGGAGTATAAAGGTGAAGACCCCGAAGTACCAATCAAAGAGCTTCATAAAACCACAACCAAACAAATCAGCAAAGAGTTAACCGCAAACGGCTTTTCGTTTATTGAGGATAAAACCGGCCTGCCGATGCAGCACTTTCTGATTTATAAAAAGTAGCTTCTTACAGTTTAGCTATCAAATTTATCCAGCAGCTTTAGCAACGTCTCAAAGTCTTTAGGGTAAGGTGCCGTGATGACTACTTCTTTTTCAGCATCAACCTTAAAGGTTAATTCGTGCGCGTGCAAGGCAAAGCGTTTCATAATAGGCAACTCCTCCTGGTCTTTACCTAAATGATATTTACGTTTA
>CAXYKR010000437.1:0-5812 GCA_964277815.1 uncultured Mucilaginibacter sp.
ATATTACTTAGCAGAAACAAAAGATGATTTGCTGGTATTTATTTTAGCAGCGTAAATTAGTTTGTTATCCCATGCCGTTTAGAACCACTGTTATTACCGGAGCAACATCAGGAATAGGAAAAGAAACCGCCCTCGCCTTGGCCAAAAAAGACCATGCCCTGTATTTGCTGGTACGCAATGTGGCCAAAGGCGAGCAGCTGAAGCAGGAGATAGTTGCACAAACTGGTAACCGCAGTGTATTTGTAATTCATTGCGACCTGGCCGATATGCAAACCGTGCAGCAGGCCGCCGACGAACTGAAAGGTAAACTGATGGCCGTCAATGTGTTGATCAATAATGCAGGCGGCATCAACGCCAGCAAACAGTTGAGTAAAGATGGCAACGAACTTACGTTCGCCATGAATCATCTGGGCCATTTTTTATTGACCACCAGCCTGATGCCGTTATTGCAGAAAGGACAGGCCCGTATTATTAATGTAAGTTCGGAGGCGCACCGCATAGCCAGTCCGCAGTTGTTGAATGATGTGCAGTTTAAACAAGGATACTCGGCATTTAAGGCTTATGCTTTGGCTAAATTGTGCAATATCTATTTCGCTAAATCGCTTGCTGAGCGTTATGCATCGTCGGGTATTACGGCTTACGCATTGCATCCGGGCGTGGTAAAAACAGGTTTTGGCAGTGAATTGGGTGGTTTAGGTAAAGTGCTGATGTTTTTAGCCAAGCCTTTTATGATTACTGCACGCGAGGGGGCACAAACAAGCATCTACCTGGCCGGCGCAACCAAGCTTAGCCCTAAACTGAGCGGCCAGTATTTTAAAAAAGGAAAGCCTAATAAGCCTACACTGGCTGCTCAAAATGCATCGGCCCGTAATAAATTGTGGCAAATGAGTGAGCAATTGACCCAAGGCTTTTTACACTAAAATTGTTACGCTTTATTGTTGTGTCAGGTTTAGGTAAATTATTACAATTGTATATATTTACGCAACAACACTAAACAATTTATGCTGATTAACAAGAAATTTTTAGCCACTATCGGACTCATGTCTGCCGTGGTCTTTGTTTCTACCACTTCCATGAAACAAAGCCAGGCCGATGACGAAAAGAAGTTCAAGAATTTGAAGGTTCTTCCGAAAAATATATCTGATAAACAATTAGATGCCGTGATGGATAATTGGAGCCACTCGTTAGGCGTTCGCTGTAATTTTTGCCATGTGCGCAACGAGGAAACCAAAAAAATGGACTGGGCATTAGATACCAAGCCCGAAAAAGAGATGGCCCGTCAGATGTACCGGATGACATCAGACATCAATAAAAAATACTTTAAAGCAGGAAAAGACTCCTTGGGTATGGTCATGCAGTTAGGTGTTAACTGTAATATGTGCCATCAGGGTAAGGCCCATCCCGAGGTTAAGGAGCCTGAAAACCCACGCAGACGTGGTCCGGGCCCGCAGGGACAAGCGCCGCAAGGTCCGCCGCCAGCAGGTCAGCAACCACCGGCAACACCGCCTCAGCAATAATTTTTACTGGTCTTGATGGAGGAACTTTTCACGAAGTTCCTCCATCAGTGCTTTTTGTGCCGGATTGATTTTCAGACAAGCTTCGTCAAAGTCAAACCATCCGGCCTTATCCACCTCCGGAACCTCTTTCCATTTACCCGACTTATAGGGGTATTCCATTTTAAAAGTGTTGCTTACTACAGCATCGGCATCAACATCGGCCTCTACAGCCCAAGCGTGCACTAATTTGCCGCCTTTTTGTTTGATGGTTTGCAGGGCGATAAATTGTCCGCTGATATGCTGCCCTGTTTCTTCCTTAAACTCGCGTTGGGCGGCTAATAGTGCATCTTCTTCATCTGTAAATTCGCCCTTGGGTATACTCCAAGCGCCGTCGTCTTTGTTGGCAAAATAAGGGCCGCCCGGATGCACCAAAAAAAACTGTAATTTTTTCTGGTGGTATCGGTATACTAACAGACCTGCGCTTTGACGGGGCATAATGATATTGGAGTGATATAGCAGCACAAGATAATACTTAGCTTTGCCATCGCAAACTTAAGCACACATCAAGTTAAAATAGCTATTCTATGTTTACCGGAATTATTGAAACTCTTGGCCACGTTACCGATTTAAAGCACGATGGCGGAAACCTGCATATTACTGTTACTTCTTCTATATCGTCAGAACTGAAAATTGACCAGTCGGTTGCGCACAATGGTGTTTGCCTCACGGTAGTTGCGTTGCAGGATGGTATGCATACGGTTACAGCGATTGAGGAAACCCTGAACAAGACCAACATCGGCCAGCTTAAAACCGGCGACTTGATTAACCTGGAACGCTGCATGCAGATGAACGGCCGTTTAGACGGGCACATTGTACAAGGCCACGTAGACCAAACAGCCGTTTGCGTTGCTTACAAAGAATTGGACGGCAGCTGGGAATACACGTTTGAGTACGACCCAACCCGTGGTAATGTTACCGTTGAAAAAGGTTCTGTTTGCATTAACGGCATCAGTTTAACAGTGGTTAATTCGCAAGCCAACAGCTTTTCGGTGGCTATTATTCCTTATACCTATGAGCATACCAACCTGCAGCAAGTGCGCGAGGGCTCGGTAGTAAACCTGGAGTTTGATATTATTGGTAAATACGTAGCCCGTTTGCTGCAACGCTAAAGCTGGCTGCCCAAGGCGGTTATTCGGCTTTTGGTGTAATCTACGTATACCTGCTGCAGGGTAGGAGGGTTGGTACTCAAGTACTTTTTATAATACTTTACCGCTTTTGCCTTGTTTTTAAGGTCCGTATCGTACAAGGTAGCCAGTGAATACAGCAGCAGCGGACGTTCGTCAAACGTTAAACCGCGCTCGTAGTTCTGTACTGCTTTTTTAAAGCGTTTAGTTTCCTGGTAGCTGCCAGCCAGTTCGCCGTAATAGCTGGGTATGGCCTGGGATATACCGTCGTTGATGGCCAATTCAAAGTTTTCGATGGCTTTGGTATAGCGTTTCAATGCCTTATAGCTTAAGGCCATGTAGTAGTAAGACGTTTCGTTTTGCTGTATTGGTTCCATACCGGCAAGCGTTTCCAGGCAGCAAGTGTAATTTTTAAGTCGGTAATAGGCTTGCCCTAATTTAATGAGCGTTGAATATGAACGATCGCCGTTTTGCAGCAGTTTGGTTCCGATTTTAATCGTTTCTCCCCATTTTTCCTGCGCATAGTATAGTTTGATAAGGCTTTGCATTAGTACGACGTTTTCGGGGTCGGCGGCAATGGCTTTGTTCAGCACTTTTTCGGCAAGCGACGTACGCTTGGTATTTACATACCAGTTGCTCAACAAACCGGCTACATCTGCGTCATCGGGATTTATTTTATTAGCCATCGCCAAGTACTTTACGTAGTTGGCAGTATCTGCTTTGCGGTCGCTGATGTCTGCCAGTTGTTTGATAACGATATAGTTAGTGGAATCAGCGGCAATTAGTTTATTGTAATACCTGCCGGCCTTGTCCAGGTTGCCCCGGCGTAAATTGATACCTGCCAGGCTGGTGAGCACGTTGAGCTTGGTGCTGTCTAAGTCATAAAGTCTTTGGTAATAGCCTTCGGCATCTACCAGTTTGCTGGCCATCTGTGATGCATAAGCCAGGTTGCGAAGCGCGTTCGGGTCGCTAATGGGCTCCTGGTAAATACTTTTCAGGTAATTAACCGCTTCGAGATAACGTTGGCCCTGATAATAATCGAGTAAGGTAGCGTCGTTTACTTTTTGCGCATAAGCGGTACTGATAGCAGCAGTGAAAGTAATCAAGGTGGCGAGTAGTTGGTTAACGATAGGTTTCATAGGTCAGTGATTTGTAACTAAGATATTAGTTTTAAAACTAATATCAAACTTTTTATGAAACTTTTGTTTTTATCTGTGTACTAACAAGAAACGAGAATATTATGGATAAGATCAGAAAGTTTGAACTCATGGAGAAAATTGTTCATGAGTTGGAAGATTTAAAAAACAGCCAGCAGGCTATTATTCAGAAAATCGGTAAAATAGAAGTAGACAATATAGACCTGGGCAACAAACGCTTAGAAAAAGATTTGCCCGATATGCACCAACGTGTGGCCGACAACCTGGACACCATTGCAGCCATACTGGATGATTTTGCCAACCAAACCGAAGAGTTCAGCGACAAGAACAATATTCAGGCTTTAAAAGAGCAGGAAGAGATTGAAAAACTTAAATAGTATAAAAACAGACAGGGCCTCATTTCGAGGCCTTGTCTGTTTTTATAGTTCTTTGCAATATGCTTTTACAAGCGATTATTCCTGGTCGTCGATTTTTTTACCGGTCATGGCCGTGCTGATGGCCTGGTCCATTACCCGCTCAGCATAGGGGCGGGTCAGATTGTTTAGTTCATCCACTTTTTTTAAAATCAAATCTTTATCGTTACTTGTCAGCACCTCTTTCAACGCCTCGATATATTGGTGAGTTTCGGCTACTTCGGCAACGGTTAACAGTTCGCCGTGTTTTTGGATGAAGCGCTCGGCGGTGTATACCATTTGTTCGCCTTCGGTACGGGCCTCAATAATCATGCGTTGGTTTACGTCGTCTTTGGCGTGGGTAATACTGTCCATCAGCATTTGCTCAACCTGGTCGTCGGTAATGCCGTAGGCTGGTTTCACCTCCACTTCCTGCTTGGTGCCCGAGCGCAGTTCAATGGCCTGCACTTTTAAAATACCGTCAGCATTCAGCAAAAAGTTAATGTCCACTTTGGGGAAACCTGCGGGCATGGCGGGTATGCCTTTTAAATCAAACTCGGCCAGTTTACGGTTCTCTTTGACCAAGTCACGTTCGCCCTGAAATACCGATATTTTCATGTTTACCTGTCCATCAACCGAGGTGGTATACTGGCGCCCAGCCTTGGTAGGCACTTTGGAGTTGCGCGGAATAATCACGTCCATCAGGCCGCCCATGGTTTCGATGCCTAAGGATAGTGGCGTAACGTCCAGCAGTAAAATATCTTTACGGTTACCGGCTAAAATATCGGCCTGAATAGCAGCGCCTAAAGCCACTACCTCGTCAGGGTTTACTTCATCGTGTACAGGTCGGCCAAAAAACTCAGCTACTTTATTTTTTACCAAAGATGTGCGGGTTGAGCCGCCAACCATAATCACCTCGTTAATATCTCGCGTGGTTAAACCGGCATCTTTTAAGGCATTAGCGCAAGCCGTAATAGTTTGTTCTACTTTTGGTAAAATCAGTTCCTGGAAAGTATTACGGTCAATGGTGCACCAGATGTCGCCAATTTTTTCGTTAAACAAGCTTTGATGAGCAAACGCTTTTTTAGCCTCTTCAGCTTTTAGCCTAAGCTGTTGCATCAATTCGCGGTTTTCGGCCAGTTCAGCTCTGTTCAGCCCATTCTTTTCAATCCAGTACTCTAAAATGGCACGGTCAAAGTCATCACCGCCTAAAAACGTATCGCCATTGGTCGACAGTACCTCAAATATGCCGTTCTGTATCTGTAAAATAGAAACGTCAAAGGTTCCACCGCCTAAGTCGTACACCGCAATGGTTTTGCTTTCTTCGGGGCTCAAGCCTATGCCGTAAGCCAGGCTGGCTGCGGTAGGTTCGTTCACAATGCGCAATACATCCAATCCAGCCAGTTTGCCGGCATCGCGAGTGGCCTGGCGCTGCGAATCGTTAAAATAAGCCGGTACGGTAATCACCGCACGGTTAACCGGGGTTTTAAGCGCATGCTCGGCCCGTTCCTTCAGTTCTTTTAATATTAGGCCCGAAAGCTCAATCGGGGTGTAAAAGCGGTCGCCCACTTTTACTTTCACCA
>CAXYKR010000438.1:0-4492 GCA_964277815.1 uncultured Mucilaginibacter sp.
GCACCACTACCCTACCCCCGCCTGCGTTGGATGCCGCATCGATGGCTTTTTGCAAGGCCACGGCATTGTTTGTTTTCCCATCACCTACAGCCCCGTAATCGGCAATGTTGTATGTCTTTTGCTTAGCTACCGCTGCCCCTTGTATCAGTAAAACAACAATCAAAGCAACGCCAAATAAAAGGTGTTGCAAACGGGAAAAAGAAATTGATATCATTAATATAAGCTTAACGGGTTAAATTTAATGTATAAGTAAACGATGCAGGCTTGGTTGTTACTGTGTATTGCGGCAACGGCGTTGGTCCGCACGAGTTAGACCCTACGCCCAATGTTTTATAACCTATGGTAAGTACCGTAGCGGTGCTTTTAGGCAAATCAATCCGGTACTCAACCGGCGCCAGTTGTTCATCACTGTAAGGCAATGCAGCCACCTGCAATAACGAGGTGTTGCCAGTGACTTTCAAGCCGCGGCCACCGCTACCTTTTAGCCAGGCCCAGCGTACATCCTCGTGGTTACCGCATTCCATCGGCTTCTCGTACGGTGTTAATTGTTCGGCTACCGTACTGCTGTAAATCCCCACCTCAGACCCGGTTTTACGGTCGGCATAGTTTTCCATCGGTCCGCGGCCAAAATAGCTAAACTGTTGATAATCGTTGTTCAAAAACAAACGTACCCCCATACGTGCAATAGTGATGTTGGCATCGTTTGCGTTAACCTGGTTATCTACCTGTATCATACCGTTGCCGTAAATATGATAAATTACCTGGTGCTTTACCTGAAAATTATTTTTACCCGTACCCGTCAATGTAGCTGCAACATCGACTAAGGATGGTGACACCTGCCGTGCGATAACATTGCTGGCCGTCCATGATAATTGCTTGATGCCAAACTTTTCCCACTGGTCATCAGCGTAAATATCATCGCGCTGGTGCGGCGCCCGCCAAAGGTGCAACATGGGGCCACCGTTACTTTGCAGTATATTGTTGCCATCGTTTACCAATGAAGTTAAGCTACCACTCTGCTTATTAAACACCGCACTGAACGATTTACCGCTCACCGTGATTGCCGAACCTGTTTCATGCAATTTTACCGGTTCATTGGTAACCATCCTTGGCGCAGTGCTAACGGCACCTGTTGGTATTTCAAATTGGTCAGAAGCTATTTCATACCCCTTCTTTGCCCAAAGCTCATCATGATTTAAAGTAAAGGCAACCCGCAAATGATAAACATTGCCCGGTTTAAAGGCGATGTTTTTGTACGGGACTTGTATTGTTTTGGATGAACGCGGAGCAATAGTACCCATATCCAGATTGCCCGAAGTTTCCACTTCACCATTTTTGGTGATGGTATAAGTTGCCTTAAAACCGCTCAGGTTGATGAACTGATATTTGTTACGTACCCGAATAGCCCCCTTAGCTAAATCTTCAGCATTCACAATAATCCACTGATACACGTGTTTCATTTCGGGGTAGTGAGGCTTAGGCGAACGGTCGGATGCGACCACGCCTTTATGAATAAAGTAATGGTCGTTCGGAAACTCGCCAAACCCGCCGCCAAACGCCAGGATGGGGTGCTCGGGGTTGCGCCGGTTCCAGATGCCTTGGTCCTGAAACTCCCAAATGGCACCACCCAAAATGCTCGGATATTTATCAAATAAATCGGTATATTCTTTAAGCGAGCCCATAGAGTTAAACATGGCGTGTGCAAACTCACACAAGTAAAACGGCTTGGTCAGCGTTTTATCGGTAGCGGTCAGTTCTACCGAGGATAGCAGTTTTTGCTTAGGCGTAGGATTTTCGTAAGGCAAAATGGGCGAATACATTTTACTGTCGATACTGGCCGGATTGTTAGCCCCCACGCCAAAACCTTCGTAATGCGTTGGTCGGGTTCCGTCAATTTTGTTGATAGCCTGTAAAGCATACCCGAAATTGCTGCCACCACTTCCACACTCATTACCCAGCGACCAGATAATAACCGACGGGTGATTTTTGAAGCTTTGCACATTGGCCACGTTGCGGTCAACAATGGCGCCTTTCATGGTCGGCTCTTCGTTAAACCGGTCACGCAGGCCGTGGCACTCTACGTTGGCTTCGGCTACCAGGTAAAGCCCGTACTGGTCGCATAACTCATACCAGCGCGGGTCGTCAGAGTAATGGCAGGTACGTACGTGGTTACAATTGCCTTGCTTAATTACTTCAATATCTTTAATCATTTGCGCCTCAGTAACGGCATGACCATAGTCGGGCCAGTTTTCGTGGCGGTTAACGCCTTTTAATTTGATAGGCACACCGTTTACCATAAACACCCTACCCTTAATTTCAGTTTTACGAAAGCCGGTTCGCTGCGATAACAGTTCCGTTTCGCCCTTCGCTCCGCTTAGCTTTAATATTACGATATAAAGATTAGGAGTTTCGGCCGTCCACTTGGCGGGCTTTGCAATCGGTACGGCAAGTTTCACGACGGCTTCTTTACCTGGCCCTAAAGGGTTTACCGGTACTTGGGCCGTCGCTATAGTTTTATCGCCCTGGTAAATTGTGGCCGTTAACTGCTGCTTACCATTAGCTGCACCAGCGTAGTTAATTACTTTGGCGGTAATTTGGGCAACGCCGTTTTTATAGCTTTTATCTAAATCGGTTTTGATGAAGTAATCCCGTATGTGTTGCTCTGGCGCGCGCCAGAGGGTAACGTTACGGAATATGCCGCTCAGGCGCCACATATCCTGGTCTTCCAAGTAGCTGCCAGTGGTGTACTGGTATACCTCGGCTGCAATAGTATTTTCGCCCGGCTTTACATATTTGGTGATGTCAAACTCGGCTGCGTTGCGACTGTTTATGCTGTAACCCACCTTTTGGCCGTTTATCCACAAAAAGAATCCGGCATCCACACCATCAAAAGTGATAAATAACCGTCCGCCTTTCCAGTTAGCCGGCACGGTAAAATTGCGGCGGTAACTACCTACCGGGTTACGGTCGGTATAGGCCGTGTAGTTTTTGGGCGGTGCAGTCATCACCCGCGGAAAATCTTTTTGAAACGTATAGCCTATATTGCGATAAAACGGCGTACCGTAACCTTTAATCTGCCAGTTAGATGGCACTTCGATGTCCTTCCATTTAGAAACATCGTAATCGGTTTTGTAGAAATCTTCCGGGCGGCTTTGCGGCCACGATACCCAGTTAAACTTCCATTTGCCATTAAGACTCCTGCAAAAAGAGGATGCGTGTCGGTTTGCCTTCAACGCCTCCTTTAAACTGGCATAAGGCATCAGTGTAGCGTGTGCAGGCTCCTTATTGATGCCTAAGCATTCCGGGTCCTGAATTTCTTTGGGGACCGGTGCTTTGCCTAAACTGTCGGGCTGTACTTGGCCAGCCGATGCTTTAGCAGTTAGAGAGATGTATAGCAGAAATAGTATGCAGAGTTTGTTCATTTTTAAATACGATAAGATAGCTGGCAATTACAGCGTAGATTGATTTTGCGGTTGGCTTCCCCACTGTTTATTGGGCTGGCTTTGCAGGTAAATGTCCAGCCTTCCACCCTGCATCATATCCTGGTAGCGTATAAAATTTTTGTTGTAAAGCTTACCATTCCAGCTTACCGCGCGAATGTAAGCAGCATCAGCGCTGCCTTTGTGGCAAACAATTTCAAACTTTTTTTGCCTCGGTAAGCTAACAGACACTTTATCAAATAACGGCGCACAAAGCATATACTCGCCCGATACGGGGTTAACCGGGTAAAAACCCATGGCGGCAAACATATACCACGCACTCATTTGCCCGGCATCATCATTACCGCCCAAACCGCCCGGTCCGTCGCTGTACTCGGCTGCCAAAATTTTACGCACGGCGGCCTGCGTTTTCCACGGCGAGGGCGAGTAGTTATACATAAAAGGAATTTGGTGCCCTGGCTCGTTGCCGTGCCAGTATTCGCCCTTGTTAAACAAGCTATCTAAAGACTGCTCCAACTTGGCTGCCCCGCCCATCAATTTAGTTAACCCGTTTACATCATGCGGCACGTAAAAGGTAAACTGCCTGGGCGTGCCTTCCGTAATATATGTCTCTTTCTGGTCAGGTTTAAAAGGAGTTATCCAGCTACCATCGGTATGCCTGCCCCGCACCAAGCCGGTTGATTTGTCAAATACATTGGCGTAATACTTTGAGCGCTGCATCAAGACGTTATAATCGGTGGTGCTTTTTAAGCTTTTGGCAAACTGGGCCAAGGCAAAATCATCATAGGCATACTCCATGGTACGGCTCACCTGTTCCATTTTATGAAATGCATCCAGCACGCTGTCTTCAACTGGTATGTACTTATATTTTAAGTAACTATCCAATGCCCGGCGGCCCTTACCTTCTACATAATCGGCATGGTTGGCCGGTTGTTCAAAAGCATTGCGCCTTAAAATCTGATAGGCTTCTTTAGCATCAAAATCGGTAATGCCTTTTAAGTAAGCCGAGCTGATAACCGAGGTGGTATGGTCGCCTATCATTTCGGAAGTGT
>CAXYKR010000439.1:0-9672 GCA_964277815.1 uncultured Mucilaginibacter sp.
GCCACACTCTTTCCCTACACGACGCTCTTCCGATCTCTATGGTGTAATGACCGCGAGCGCCATTGTGCTGTTAGGCGGCATTTATTTCTTAATACAGCACGGGCAGGCTCCGATGCCCTCTTATCACCACTTTGCAGGCGAGAGCATTGGTTACACCACTTTCTCGGGCATTTTGCATGGAGCAATGGCTTTGCAGGCCAAAGCAATTATACAATTAGGCGTGATGGTGCTTATTGCCACGCCAATTCTACGTATCTTATTTTCGCTGATAGGTTTTACGCTCGAAAAAGATAAGCTATATGTCGTCATCACCTTAGTGGTGCTATGTGTGATATTGCTGAGCACCTTTGGCGGCCTAAAAATATAAAAATAAAAAGCCCGGCGATTTTAGCCGGGCCATTTAAAATCAACATCATTGTATCAGCACAGTATACAGGTATGACTAACTAGTATGTTTAGGGTTTAATTAGAAAGCAGCGAGTTTTATTTAGTATCATTAGCATTGACGAATGATTGTTTGCTCTTATGAAGAACTCTCAATGATGTTGATGATGTTATTTATAAAAGCCAAGCTGCAGTAATCGACAAAATTTATGATGAATTTTCGTACAGATGTTTAGAATGTCTTGTCGTAGCTAACATTATTTACCCAGTTAAGCATTAACAATGCAATGGTAATGAGTTTTTAAAATATTGATTATGAGTCGCATTGAAAATTAAGACTGAGCTTTTTTCAAGTTTGTGTTTTTTTTGGCACGACCTTGGTTATATGTTGAACACCAAAACAAAAAAAGTACTATGAAAGCATCAACCAACACCACCATTATTTTAAAAGCCCTGGATCTGGAATTGAAAGCGCTTTTACAAAAAGATTTGGCTCAATTTAAAGCTGAGCGTGATCAAGCAACACAACAGGCAAACGCTGCAAAACGCGCTGCCTAATCTACATATATTTCTATCTACCCTATGAAACAAAAAGAGTTCCCTTTGCGGAGCTCTTTTTATTTCATAGTAGATTTAAATAATCACTTCCAAACAAGTATTATCGAAGCTGACTTGCTTTTAACCTTTCTCTAACTTCATCAAACCCATAATCTTTAAGCAAAACGCCATTCTTAAAAACAGTTTGTAATTGGTCAGGTATATCAGTTAATTCATCCATCTTTACTGTACGATAATTATCGTCCGTTTTTATGAGTTTTAACTTTCCGGCTTTACTCTTTTTAAAGCTTTCGACTAATTTTCCTTGGCTATTCATTTCTACCGGATGCTTCTCCACATTAATCCCGCGGCCGTTTACGGTGGCGGCACTGCATTTAAGGGCATAACGCTGGGTATCGCGGTCAACCTTTTGCAGTAAGGCGCCACCCATGCCTAATACCAGGTTTTCGGAACTGATGCCGTTTTGTTTCAGCGCAGCGTAAATGGTGTTGATGCCGTCATAATTTACGCCGTCGCCTTGTATAATGCGTACTTGCGGGGGTAGAACTTTGTAACCTTTAGCGTTTACGGTGTAGCCAAATTGTTTAAACAAAATATCGAAAATGCTCAAAAGTGTTTTAACTGGGTCACCGCTGTCAGGGCGAATAACTAAGGTACCATCACGGCTTAAAATCAATTCTTTTAACGCACCTCCCCAATATTCCTCGCATGCCCGGAATATATTGTAGCTGTCAGATACGCAAGCAACGGTACCGGTCGGGAAGGTTTGAAGTACATGGCGGAAAATCTCCAGTTCGCCCTCTTGCCCCAGCAAGGTACAAATACTATGTTCGGTTGCCGGTATGCTTAAGCCGTAAACTTTATTGGCGTTATAATAATTCATCGCCATCACTGAACCTGCTAAGTTATCGCTGCCGCTAAAATTGAGTAAGTGTGCTGCGCCGCCTAATCCGGCACTTTCTACACTGCTTACCCCGCGAAAACCGAAATCGTTCAGTACAAAATCAATTCCGGCGGCAGCTTCGTCGGCAGCGGTCTCATCAAAATAACGCCTTATCGCTTTTTTTACTTCGTGACTCAATGTCGCTACGGTACATGGATACCAAACCTGCATCAGCAGTGTTTCTAAAAAGTTAGGCAGCCAGTAGCATTCGGGGTCTGTGTTTTCAATCGTCATCAACACATTACCAGTTGGTATTACAGAACCCTCGGCTACAGCTTTTATTTTAACAGGCAAATGGCCGTTGTATTTATTTAAAATATACTGAAAACGGCTTTTATCAAACACATCATTCCGACCAAACACCTGTTGCAGAAAATCTTCCGCCTCGTCAATATCCTGTTGGTTAAAGGCTGCACCTTGTAAGTATTCTTTTAAAAAATACTGCAGCCCGAAAAATACGGTTTGGTCAAATTGACCGCCTCGGCTTTCCAGGTAACTGTAAACATATGAGGTGCCGGGGTAGTACAATTTATGGTGAGCATATTTGTAGGCATCTGCTAACAAAATCAAATTCTGGCGTTTCATGATATTTAGTTTTTAAGGTATTTATTTAATAAAAAGTTCAGTAATGGTGCATGTTCGGCTGTTGTTTGAGCGTTCTCCATCATTTGCGGTAGCTCGGTAAGATTAAACCATCTGAGTTCAGCAATATCATCCATTGGGGTCGGCTCACCACTCTGGTAGTCGCAGCTAAATAGCAAGGTGATTATCTTGTCGGCCTCGTGGCGGTAGCGCCAATCATCTATTTGGGCAGATGTTTCGTATCGCATCGGGCTTGTTTTGAGTTGTCCGGCTTCTTCCTGCAGTTCACGCTCGGCCGCTGCTTCATAATTGGCATCAGTGGCATCTGCAAAACCGCCGATAAACCGCCATTGCTTACTACCGGGTTTGCGACCTAGCAATATTTCGGTTCTGTTATTTCTGAATACGACTACATCAACCGTTGGATAAACTTTGGTATACTGGCTGTAACAGGCATACATTACACCGGCGCGAAAGTCGGTCGAGTCCGATACCTGCTCGGCCGTTTGTTCGCGCAGGGCAGTAGCATTGTAGTCGCCGTGGCAGGGCAGTTCGGTAGTAGCAAATTTTCCGGTGTAATAAGTAATAAAACTATCGCGACTGCCGTACAAACAAAATTGTTCATCCGGCAAAATGCTCATCAGTAATTGGTCTAAATTTGCTGACCACGTCTCATCCGACGGGTGGTCTCGCAGAGGGAGCACAACCAAATCCGGGTACGACTTTTTAATCATCTGCTCACGGGTATAGTAATCGAGTGGGTTTTTGCGGCTGCATTTTACGGCGCTTACTCCTAATACAATCACCACTTTAGGGTGCTTTGCCTTAACCAGGCTTATCAACTTTTGATGCCCCTCGTGCAAGTAAGGAGTTTGGAAGCGGGCTATAATAACACCTGTTTTCATTATATTTGCGTTTTATATACGCAAATATAAATAAGCGTATTTAATACGCAAATTAAGTTTTCACTTTTTTAACTTTCGAAATTGATGCCCTGCTTTTTCAGCTCAAAATATTTTTGCTCATTAAAGCGGTACAGATAACCTGGTCGGCCGGCACCATCCAGTAGTTGTTTCTCCTTAGTTTCTTCTAAAAAGCCAAATTTGCTTATCTTCTTTTTAAAGTTGCGTCGGTCAATAGGGCGGTCTAAAACGGCCATGTATAGCTTTTCCAGTTCCGAAAAAGGAAATTTTTCTTCAAGCAGTTCAAAGCCGATAGGCTCGTATTGCATTTTGTTTTTAAGACGAGTGTGGGCGGTTTGCAAAATCGTTTGATGGTCAAATGCCAGTTGGGGCAGTTTTTTAATATTGAACCATTTCACATCGGCGGCATCGGTGGTAGCTTTTAATTCAAAGCTATCAGGTTTCACCAGGCCGTAATAGGTGATAGATATAACACGATTGCGCGGGTCACGGTCCGGTTGCCCAAAGCTATATAGTTGCTCCAGGTAATTAATATTTACCCCGGTTTCTTCACGCAGTTCACGCTGTATGGCATCTTCGAGCGTTTCATTATTGCCTACCAATCCTCCTGGTAAGGCCCAGCTGTCTTTAAACGGCTTAATGTTGCGTTTGATAAGTAAAACAGATAGACCCTCGCGCGAGGTGTAGCCAAATACCACGGCATCAACCGCTACCTTTATGTTCTGATTGGTAGACATAATGCAAATTTATTAATCTGGAAGGGACGGGCAAGGGGGATTCTAACAGTGCGAAGATTATGGCTATGTAGATGCCGACTTTTCAAAACTTATTTTCAATCAATAATTTAGGCTTATAAATACCTTTTTTCTCGTAAACTTCCTTATTCATATCAAAATGTAATCGCGACATCCAGTTTAAATAAGACTCTATGGGTTCGAGCCCGATGTCCTTTCGACGGTTATTAACGGCTAAGCTATCCTGCAATGGCCGCGGGACAGCCTGACAGCTGTCGAAGCGGTATTGAAGCTGGGTGCCATATAGTTGCTTTTTGCCACTATTGATTAGTACCCTGTCGGTTAAGTAAGCATAGTTTTTGGGGTCTGCGTTGTGCTTGGGCAATTCAGCTTTCATCGCTTTTAACACCTTTTGCTGAAAGGGCACGTGTTTATCACAGTGCTGTACCATCAGCCAAAAATTATTGCTTCCTTTTTCGCCTACCAAATCATATCCCGGAAAGCCGTAACGCTGCAACACGCCTTTTAAGCGTTGCTCATTTAAATTAAATACGCTGTCTTTGTAGTGTTGCGTTTGCCACGCACCTTTTACACCAGCAGCGGTTTGGTCAAGTTCTGCCCACTTAGCCAGACTGTCGGCAACAGGCTGATTGAATTTTTTTGTTTGTGCCTGAGTACTTGACAGGCTTGCACAAATAAGACAAAGAATAAGGAGTATATTTCTCATAAATCGACATAGGATTCAGGTGTAACAATTTCAGTATTTATCAAACTTAAGCATTAAAACAATAAAATTTACTTGGCGAAGCAAACTCATCTAAAGCAAGCGCATAAATTTTTCAGTTTTACAGATAAACTTTGCTATCTATGAATTTTATTTCACGCGTTATGAAAAGTTTAAAAGGTAGCCGTATTGCTGGTTTGTTACTGCTGGCTTCGGCGTTGACTTTTAATGCCGAGGCCCAAACAGCCAAGCAACCGGTAGACTATGTAAACCCTTACATTGGTAACATCAGCCATTTGTTGGTGCCTACTTACCCCACTGTTCATTTGCCTAACAGCATGCTGCGGGTGTATCCTGAGCGCGAAAATTTTGCCGGTAATACCATCAAAGGTTTGCCTTTGATGATTACCAGTCACCGTGGTAGCTCAGCGTTTAGTCTGAGCCCGTATCAGGGAGCGGTATCGGGTATCAAAAGCGCTATAGATTACGGGTACGACAACGAAATTATCAAACCTTACTTTTACCAGGTTGACCTGGACGACTACAACATCAACGTACAATATGCGCCTTCGCACCAATCAGGAATTTATCAAATACGGTTTGATAGCAATGGCTCGGCACCTTACCTGATTTTTGATACCCAGGATGGCGGACTTACCGCTGCAGGCAACACCATAAGCGGCTACCAGTTGCTGGACAATAACACCAAAGTTTACATTTATGCCGAAACTGATCTGAAGCCGGAAACCCCCGGAGAGGTAAAGGGTAAAAACATCAACACCGCAAGCCAGACCGTACAAGGCAAAAACGCCTTTGTAGCGCTAAAGTATGCAGCCAAAACACCGGTGATCAAAGTGCGCTATGGTGTATCGTTTATTAGCGTTGAGCAGGCGAAAGCTAACCTTGCGCATGAAATTAAAAACTACGGCCTGAAAGCGATTGCGGAGCAGGGCCGCCAAGTATGGAACAATACGTTGAGTAAAATTGCGGTGCAAGGCTCGGACGAAAACGCTAAAACGATTTTTTACACCTCTCTTTACCGCACCTATGAGCGGATGATTTGCATATCAGAAGATGGCCGTTACTTCAGTGCTTACGACGGCAAGGTACACGGCGACGAAGGAACGCCGTTTTACACCGACGATTGGGTGTGGGATACTTACCGCGCTGTACACCCTTTGCGAATCATTATCGAGCCCAAAAAGGAATCGGATATGATTAACTCGTATCTTCGGATGGCCAGCCAGATGGAAAACCATTGGATGCCTACTTTTCCGGAGGTAACAGGCGACAGCCGGCGCATGAATAGTAACCACGGCGTAGCCACGGTAATTGACGCCTACAATAAGGGCTTGCGCACTTTTAACCTGGCGCAGGCTTATCAATATTGTAAAGCCGGTATAACTGAGAAAACACTCGCGCCATGGTCGGGCAAAAAAGCCGGTACACTCGACCAGTTTTATAAAGGCAAAGGCTATTTCCCTGCGCTGGCGACAGGCGAGAAAGAAACCCTGCCTGAGGTACATGGCTGGGAAAAACGCCAACCGGTAGCCGTTACGCTGGGAACGGTGTATGACGAGTGGTGCCTGGCCAATATTGCTAAACAATTGGGCAAAACTGATGATGCCGAATACTTTTTGAACCGGAGTCTGAATTACCGCGAGATATTTAACCCTGCTACCAAGTTCTTTCATCCCAAAGATGCCCAAGGTAAGTTTGTAGAACCGTTTGATTACCGCTATTCGAGCGGTATAGGCGCGCGTGAGGCGTATGATGAAAATAACGGTTATGTTTACCGCTGGGATGTGCAACACAACATTGGCGACCTGGTGAAAATGATTGGCGGCAAGCAGGCTTTTGTAGATGGTTTGGAAAATATGTTTAGTACCCCGCTGGGCAAAGGCAGGCCCGACTTTTACCATCAGTTTGGCGACCATACCGGCAACGTAGGGCAGTTTTCGATGGGTAATGAGCCTGCCATGCATATCCCATATTTATATGTATACGCAGGGCAGCCGTGGCGCACTCAAAAGCGGGTACGCAACCTGCTTAAAGAATGGTTCCGTAACGATTTGATGGGCATTCCGGGCGATGAGGATGGCGGCGGATTGACGTCGTTTGTGGTGTTTTCGCAAATTGGCTTTTATCCGGTTACGCCGGGCCTACCGATGTATGTAATTGGCAGCCCGACATTCCAAAATGCCACAATCAAACTGGGTAACGGCAAAACCTTCTCTGTTGTCTGCCAAAACTACTCACCTAATAACAAATACATCCAGTCGGCCAAATTGAATGGTAAGCCCTGGAACAAATCGTGGTTTACCCATCAGGAGCTAATGGCCGGCGGAACTTTGGAGCTAACCATGGGAGAGCACCCCAACAAAAGCTGGGCATCGTCTGATGAAGCATTACCGCCGTCGTTTAAGATGCCGGAGGGTATCTAGAAGACCGTCGATATATAGATGACGCTAAATGTTAAACACACTTATTTCAGCCCTTGCGCCAAATCTGATGGGTAATATGCTGGTACCAATACCCTTAGATACGTAAAGATTTTTGTGTTGGTCTTTATACCAGCTGCTTACATACTTGCCGCTGCCCGGAGGCATAAACGGAATGAAGTTGAATAATTTAACCTGCCCGCCATGCGTGTGTCCCGATAAAATTAGATGAACAGGAATGTTTTTGTTAATCTGAAACGGAATGATCTCGCTGTATTGCGGACAATGATTAAGCACAACATGGCAATCGCACGCAACGGGTTTCGGGATGGTAAGTTCGATGCTTGCATTTCCGCCTACAAAATCGTCAGTACCGCTTATGGCTATGGCTCTGTTCTTAATAGTGTATAACTTATGCTCGTTGATAAGCAATATCCCGTTGTGCGATTCGTAAATTTTTCGCAGCCGGTCAATGTCAACCTTGCCCCAGTATTCCTAATTACCTAATATGGCTACTTTAGGAACCGACGTCGGAAGCAGTTGTAAGAATGAATTAAAGGCATCCAGGCTGTTGTTTTCGTCGATGGCATCGCCTGTAAAAAACAAAATATCCGGCTTGAGATTGGTAATTTTTCTACAGAGGTTTTTATGGTGATGCTGCAAGGATTTTAAATGTAAGTCGGATATCTGTATGGCTTTAATTCGGTCTGTCGGTGGCAAATTGGAGTTGAGGTCAAATTCGTTTACCTCTATAAAAAAGCGTTCAAAAATAAACGTGTCGAGCGCCATCAATCCTGCAAGGCCTACTAGGCTGCTATAGATAAATTTTCTTCTGCTGATTTTCAAAACGGTTCGGGGTGATAAGGCTAGTATTTTACTGGTGATTTCTGATTGACTAAGTTAAAAGACTTTTTGAAGATAAGTTTTTTGATGGCGTTTATTTTCAATTGGCTGTGACGACCAATAATTTAAAGCATCATAATATTATAGAAAGCGGATAATCTAGTCAGAGGAGTCAGCATAAGTAGCTTGGGCGACAAGCTATCATAATAAAATAGCAACTGTAAACACACAAAGCTCATCCATAACGATAAAAGTTGGTAACCCGGATAACGGTTAGGGCCGAATCTCAACAACACGTCAAAAAAGAAACCACTAACGGCGCCGGCCATGATGAGCGACTGGAGTAGCATGCAAACGTGTTTATCTAAATTTTTTAAATTATGCTTGTTGGGTGATTTCGCAATAACAACAATCATTAATTGACTAATCAAAATGATTGCTTCACATCCCGAACAAGCCCGACAATCCACTGGCACTATACCATTGCAATTTTTTATAATAAGCTAAATTGCCATCGCCGGTGTAGGGGATGTATGTAGTTAAACCCGAAAATTGGTTGATGGGCATGCCCAGAAAATTTGGTGTAGCAGCCTTGTAGATGACGGTTTTACTTAATTGCGCGTTTATGGCTGTCAAGCTGCCCGCAGCAAAGTTTTGATTTAAAAAATCGCCAAAATCGTAGTTGGGTACCGGGAAACCTTTGGTGTAGTCCAGCCGCTGCACGGTGCTGCGAATAAACTGATCGCCGGGCTTTTTTTGGCTGAGCAGATTTTTCATTTCGTTGGCCAAGTTAGGCAGTTCGCTGGTTTTAATAAGGCTCACCGTAGCCGAGCGGCGGTCATCGGTATAAGCGTTGTAATAGTCGTAGTAGGCTTTAGCTATAGCGGCCAGGCTTTCGTTACCGCCAAAAAGCAATGAGGTAATATTCTGGTAAGGAAAGCTTTCAGACAAAGTTTCGGCAGGGGAGGCGATGATGTATTTGGCCTTGTCTTTAAATTCGTAGCAAATCTCAACCCCGCCCATCGAGCAGGCGTCGAAAATTATAAAGTCGAGGTTATCGGGCAGGCCGTTTTTCAAATCAATCACATCCATCTGCTTGCCCGAGTCTTCGCCAAACGATTGTACTTTTACCTTGCTTACCGGCGGTGCCCACGAGGTAGCGTGCGACCACAAAATCAACCCGTAACTCTGTGCCGGAAACTCGGTTTGCACATATTGCGTTACCTGTTTGATTGTTTGCGGGTCGGAGGCAAGCGTGTTATCGTAAATCTTGACGGTGTCGCTCACCAAACGGTTCAGGTCGGCATCAGGTTTAATTTTGAGCAGGTACGATTTTGCACTGCTGGTTTTAATATAAACTAACAAAGTTCCGTTAATGCCGCTGGCACCTTTTTCCATCCGGTTCACGCTATTCAAAGCATCGTAGCGTAAATCGTTATTGGCTTCCATATAAACTAACACCGTTTTAGCAACTACAGTTTTTTCAGTGTCGCCGCCTTTCTTGCAGGATAGGATGAAGCTGGCGATGCCAAAAAACAAG
>CAXYKR010000440.1:0-6269 GCA_964277815.1 uncultured Mucilaginibacter sp.
ACTAACCGGCGGTGCTGACCCGAGGGGCGATGACACCAAAGCCGGTTGGTAAATTATCACAAAATGGATAATCTGGATAAATTACCGGTGGTTATAATATCCGATACTGAATTCCCGTTTCCAAAGCAGGTTTCAAAGCCCTGCAACCTTGTACAGACGAATAGGCTGCTTTAATTAACTTAATTTACATACTTTGGCGTTGTGAAACATCACCACGAAACTATTGACTACTTGTTAAAAATTGTTTGGCAAAATATGGCTAACCGCTATAACCAGCTGGTTGCCGATTTTGGCATTACGCAGTCTATCGGTTACGTGCTGATTAATATTGACGAAAAAGAAGGAACAACGGTTTCGCAGGTGGCCGCTTTACTGGGTTTAAAATCAACCAGCTTGTCGCGCATGCTTAGTCAGCTCGAAAAAATGGATTTGATTTATAGGCAATCCAACGCCGGCGACAAACGTTCTGTTAAAATATACCTTACCGATTTGGGTAAACAAAAGCGGCAAATGGCCCGCACCATTGTTAAGCAGTTCAATGCTTATCTAAACGAGCATATCAATGATAAGGAAAAACAACACCTTACCAATGCGCTCAAAAAAATAAATCAGCTTACCTTAGATTATAATCCCGAACATAACGTTTAGCTAATAACAAGACAGTAACCCTACAGTTGCCAACCTATATTGCATTGTAAATGTTAAAATTTGTTAACCTGCCCGTTTTGTTTTTTAAAAAAGTAAATTTGCCGATTAATAATAAGGTGATGAACAGGTTATTATTGTTTTGCTGTTGCGTGATGCTTTTTACTGCTTGTAAAAAAGTGAGCGACCCGGCAGTTATCAATAGTAATCAAAAGCAGATTGATGACGATATAATAAAACAGTATATCAGAGAGAACAATCTAAAGGTGGTAGATGCTACTGCCAATGATACATCGGGAGTTAGAGCAATTGTTATCAAACAAGGACAAGTGAACACCTTATACAGCTTATCGAGCAGTGTAACTGTAGGTTATACCGGCAAGCAGTTAACCTCCGGGAAGATATTTGCACAGACAGATAGCATCCATCCATCTTTTAAACTGGGTGAGGCGCTATCGGGCTGGAAAATTGGAATTTTAAAAGGACAGGTGAATAAAGGGGGAATCATCAGACTGATTATTCCATCGAGACATGGGTACGGGCCTTATGCACAGCCGGGTTTAGGCCTGCCTGCTAATGCCATACTCGATTTTACCATTGAAATATTTGATGTAACGAACTGATTTTAAATGAAACAAACTTATTCAGCGCTTTTTTTACTGTTTATTATGGCTGTCGTATCGTGCCGCAAAAGTGGTAACGATATTGATATCAAAACCTACGACAACAACCAGATACAAGCCTATATTTCGTCCAACAGCTTATCGGCCATGAAACGCGATATTACTGGTGGTGACACTTCCGGTGTATATTATCAGATTATCCGCCAGGGCCGGGGTGCTGCCTTAGCTTATGATACCAAGGTAGCATATACTTATACTTTAAAGTCTTTAGACGGTAAGTATGTATACACCGATACTATTATGGCCCGTAACTATAATGCAGTGGGATTAATCTCTCCGAAAGGTTTAATGGGAGTGATATATAACGTTATAAAAAATAAAGGTACCTCAGCGCGTTTTTTAATTCCGTCGCGTTTGGCTTATGGTGTAAGTGGTGCTACTTTAAACGGCGTGCGTTTACCAGGCAACGAGAGCCTCGATTATACCGTTAATATATTAGACAATGATAACACTGCGGCAATGGCTGCTTATGATGATTTATCTATCCGTAATTACTGCGCGACTAATAACATCAACATCAGCTCGTATACTAAAACAGCTTCTGGTTTGTATATCAAAGTTGGCCAGGTTGGTACCAATACTACAGCGGTTACATCTACCTCAACGGTTAACGTTCAATACTTAGGTTATTTATTAAATAATAATGTGTTCGACCAGTACGATGACCAAAGTTCTACAAACACAGGTACTCCTTTTGATATGCAACGCGTTATTGCCGGCTTTCAGCAAGGCTTATTAGGTCTTACATCCGGTGCTAAAGTTGATTTACTGATTCCATCAAGCCTGGCTTATGGTTCAGCCATAAGAACCACTACGAATTCCGCAGGGCAAACAGTGATTACTGTACCAACTTATAGCTGTTTGCGCTACGGTGTCAACATTATGAGTGTTACCAATTAATTTTATTATTTGGCAACCGCAGCCCTAAACGTTTTCAGGGCGCGTTCTTTGCCGGTTTTATTTTCGATAATGGGTTCCGGGTATTGGTCTGTACCAAATTCCGGAACCCATTTTTTGATGTACTCCATTTTAGGGTCAAACTTTTTTTGCTGCGCCTCAGGGTTAAACACCCTGAAATAAGGCATTACATCTGTACCGGAGCCTGCTATCCACTGCCAGCTGCCTATATTGGTAGAAGCCTCATAATCTAAAAGTTTACGGCCAAAATAATGTTCGCCCCAGCGCCAGTCAATTAACAGGTGTTTGACTAAAAAACTGGCAGTAACCATACGCACCCGGTTGTGCATAAAGCCGGTAGTATTAAGCTCACGCATGCCGGCATCTACCAGCGGGTAGCCGGTTTTACCCTCGCACCAGGCTTTAAATTCTTTTTCGTTATTACGCCAGGCAATGCGGTCAAACGCCGGACGGTAAGCATGGTTGGCGGTGTTGGGGAAATAGTCTAAAGCCATCATGTAAAACTCACGCCATATCAGCTCGCCCAGCCAGGTTTGTTCGCGGTCAAACGCAGTACGTGCGGCATCGCGAATGCTTACTGTACCAAATCGTAAATGCAAACCAATATGCGACGTGCCTTTTTTAGACGGAATATCACGGTTTTTGGCATAATCATCTATGATATGATCATACTCCATCTCGGGAAACTGCACTTCGCTTTCCGTAAACTTCATTTGCTTCAGGGCAACGTCGGGCAGTTCTTTGGTTTTAAGCAGATTTTTAAAATACTTTTCGGTAGGGTACGATTTTAGGTAAAAATCTTTAACCGTTTTAAGCCATCTCTTTTTATAAGGTGTAAATACCGTGTAAGGTTTCTTGTCGTCTTTTAATACCTCGTCCCGCTCAAAAATAATCTGGTCTTTATAAGTTTTGAAAGCTATATCCTGCTTTTGCAGCATTTCGCAAATAGCCGTGTCCCGTTCTTTGGCGTATGGTTCGTAGTCGTGATTAGTGTAAACCTCCGCTACCTGATATTCCTTTAAAATTTCTTTAAAGGCGTGCATCGGCTTATCGTATTTAATCAGGAGGCTGCTATGGTGCTTGTGAAGTTCTTTGCGTAATTTTTGGATGGTTTGATAAATAAAAGTAACCCGTGCATCATCGCGGTCTTCCAGTTTATCTAAAATATCTTTATCAAATATAAAAAGGCAAAGCACCGGATTTTTGCTTTTTAAGGCATGGTACAGGCCGGCATTGTCGTGCAGCCTCAAATCACGTCTGAACCAAAATAAGGAGATAGCAGGTTTATCCATAAATATTACTTAAAGCATCTTCAACTGTAGGGTATTTAAACTGAAAGCCGCGGCTTTGTATTTTTTCTGCAGATACGCGCGTGCTGCCCAGTACTACCAGGCTCATTTCGCCAAAAATGAGTTTCAGCACAAATGCCGGAATGTTAGGCAACCACAAAGGGCGGCGCAATTGCCGGGCGACGGCTTTGGTAAGTTGCTGGTTAGTTACCGGATTTGGCGCAACCATGTTATACACATCGGGCGGTAATTGTCCGTCAATGGCTTGCAGATACATGTCAACCGCATCTTGCAGATGTATCCAGGGTATGTATTGTTTGCCGTTACCCAATACGGTACCCAACCCAAATTTTACCGGCAAAGCCAGTGGTGGGAGTGCACCGCCGCCGGTGGTAAGCACTACGCCGGTTCTGAATTTGGTAACAGACAGGCCTAATTGTTTACCTTCATCAACCGCTTTTTCCCATTCAATACAGCAAGTGGCTAAAAAATCGTGCAGGGGTACGCTACTTTCGGTGAGTAACTCGTTGCCCCGGTTACTATAATACCCGGTAGCTGATGCCGAAATGATTTGCTTTACTTGGTGATTTTGGTTTTTATGCAGCAGATTATAAATCAGCTTTATAGATTCTGTACGGCTTTCAATCAGTTCTTTTTTGCGTTTGGCCGTCCAGCGCTTATCGGCAATGCCAGCACCAGCCAGGTGCACAATGATATCTACACCGCTGATGCAGGCCGGGTCAATCTGTTGTTTGGGCACATCCCACAAAAAAGTTTTTACTTTAGGGTTTTTACCCGGCTTGCGGCTTAAATGACTTACCTGGTAACCTTTAGCCAGTAATGCCTCGGTTAGGGGTTTGCCAATAAGCCCGGTTCCGCCAGTAATAAGTACGTGATGATTGGGCATAGGTTATAAACTAACATGCCGCTGATTAGTTTGTACTAACGTTAGTCTGCATGGTAATTTCTAAAGCTTCTTTTAAGGTTTGCAGTTTCAACGGAATCAGCTTTTCAATGGCGTCGTCGCGAGATACCAAGTCGAACTTCAGGTTTTCAACAAGCGTTTTGGCATGCGAGTAACTAATAGGTGTAAGATAGTTAAGCCAGTAAGATGACAGCGCCGACGAAACCTGGGGCACAGTAACAATTTTAACTTTACGCTGCCGGCATACTTCGCCGTATAAAAGCAGCATCTGCTTAAAAGTTAATATTTCCGGACCGCTGATATGGAATTCGCTGTTAAAGGTATCTTCGTTATGCAGGCACCCCACCAGGTATTCGATAACATTATGGGTAGATATGGGCTGCTCCTGTGCTTTGGCCCAGGTTGCGGCGATGATGATAGGCGACTTTTTAGTTAAGCCATCCATCAATTCCAAAGCGATACTGCCGGTGCCTACAATCATGGTTGATTTTAGGATAGTCAGTGCCGAATCGCTTTGGCGTAAAATATCCTCTACATGCTGGCGCGATAAGCCGGCATGACCTAAATGGTCATCAATCTCGCTGAGCGAGATGATTTGCTTACAGCGGGTTTGGTCAATGGCTTGTACGAAGTTTTCGGCCGATAGTGCTTCCAGCCCTGCAAACCCCGAAGTTTGCGGCAGGGCATTTACCAGATAATAAGCGGCATCTATATCTTCAGGCAATTGTTGTATACTGCGCGACCGCAATAAATCTCCGGGAACTACAGTTACCTGGTCAAAATATGGGCTTTGCTTTGCAAAAAGCTTTGGGTCGCGTACCATGCAAACCACCTCGTGCCCTTGTTGCAACAAGCCCGGAATTAGTCGCGTTCCTATATAACCATTCGCACCTGTCAGCAATATCTTCATACAATGTATTGGAACAACAAAACAGGCAGTGAGTTTTAAAATATATATGTGGTGAAACGCATATATACGAATTCCCTGCATTGGGGTATATAGGGGGCGATAAATTTAAGTAGTTGCTTACTTAAATTTATCGTCTCTTTTAGTAGATGAGTTGCACGTGGGGTTTGTAGGTATTGGTTTTTACCTGTGCTTTTAACTCGTGCAGTATATTGTATAAACCAAAATTAGTACGGTTTACATAAATAAAATGCTTAACGCCGCGGGCCTGTTTAAATTCGGGCATGCGCGAAATCTGCTCACCAAAGCCATACAGTTCGTCAAAAAATGCCGTCTGACTAAAATCAAACGAAGCACTCATGTACGGCTTGGCAAACAGCGAAATCATTTGGTGGTACGTGCGATAGTAAAATTCAATTTGCTGCGGCGTGTCATTAGGCAAAATCATTTCGAGTTTCCTAAACGCCTTGATAGTTTCGTCTTTATTATCCAGCAGGTTGGTTGAGGTTAGCGAGAAGAAAGGATAATAAAAATCTTCGGGCATCTCTTTAATACATCCAAAATCAATAATGCCTAATTGGCCTTCTGGCGTAATTAAAAAGTTGCCCGGATGTGGGTCGGCATGTACGGCACGGAGTTCGTGCTGCTGGTAGTTGTAAAAATCCCATAAAGCCTGACCAATCTGGTTGCGCAGTTCTTGGCTGGGATTAGTTTGCAAAAACTCTTTCAAATGTTTGCCCTCTATCCAGCTCATGGTAATAATGCGCTTGCTGGACAATGCCGGATAATAACGCGGAAAAACGGTGTGCTGTAAAACGGCAGAACAGGCTTTTGATATTTCGACCGAGCGGCGCACCTCCAGTTCATAGTCCGTTTCTTCCAGCAGGCGTTCTTCTACCTCC
>CAXYKR010000441.1:0-2767 GCA_964277815.1 uncultured Mucilaginibacter sp.
ATTGCTGCCGCAAGCCTCCTGGCTTGTGGCCCGCTGACAGGTACGCCGGTTAGGTAAACGCCGGGTGAACCACAAGCCAGGAGGCTTGCGGCAGCGGGAATGTCTGAACCGGAATTTATAGAATTTGAGGGGTTACAGGATTGCCGGTCACTTGGAAGTTGTCAGAATATGAATTTACTAAATTTGAGAATTTACAGAATCAAAGTCCTCCCTTCCGGGGAGGATTTAGGTGGGGCAATTACCCTTTAAGGGGGTTGGGGGGCTTAATCTTACAGGGGCTTAACCTTGTCGTTCAGTAGTTTAACGGTTGGTTTGTCAACGTCCACTTCATATTGGTAAACCTGTATGTAACGCGGGTTTTCGCCTCGGTTTTCATAGCAACTTATGTAGGCATCGTATACGGAAGGTGTAGAACGAGGAATTAAATATATCTGGATGTCGGTATATTCTTTTGTAAGCTGTTTTCTCTTTTTGATGATGAGCGGTTCTTTGTTCAATAACGCAATGGCTTTGTTTTGCCGGGCCAGTTCTTGTTGATAGTCTATTTTATATTGCTTTTCCCAATTTTTACCAAACCGGGCATTCATGGCATCTTTAACTTTGCGGTTATGGTGGTCAACGCTGTCTTTAAGCTGTCGGCTCACTAAACAACCGGCGACTGATTTGTCGGTCAGTGCCCACTTTTTCGATAACACCGACCGTACATTTTGCGTCCTCATATCTTTTGGAAACCCGTAAGAAAGATACGTCAGCGGTACTTTCTGGCTCCAAACAAACGGTTCATCCTGCGATTGAAGTTTGCGCCGACACGACCCAACAAGCGCCATCAGCAAAATAACCGCCGGTATAATGATGAATTTTCTGGTCAAAGTTTTGTGGTTCATTTGTTATCAACCAACAAGATAGGTATTTATTGGCTAATAACGTAGATGCACCCCCCAGCCCCCTAAAGGGGGAGCTTTCTAGATAGCTGGGTAATTTATCAAGCGGTTAAAATAGTTCGATACCTGTCGGCGGGCCACAAGCCAGGAGGCTTGCGGTAGCGATCAAGTTGTTCCCTCCTCTTTGGGGAGGGTTAGGGTGGGGTTACTCCCCCTTCAGGGGGTTGGGGGACTTCGTCTACCTCCCCAGCTTCGGCCAAAAGGCGGGCAGCACAAGTTGGCCCGGCGCGGCGGGAAAAGGCCTTTTAGATTTTGCAGAAGCGCAGGCCATGGCGCGGCGAAGCAAGGGCAAAATATAAGAAGCCTGTGGTGCTGCCCGGCTTTGCAGGGCAATGGCCTGTGCGGCAAGAAGCAAGTGGGGGGGTGACTTGAATTATTCACCTGTTGTTTGTTTTTCATAGGTGTTCATGAGGTCGCTGCGCTTAGTTTTGCTTCTTTGTTTCCAAGACAAAGAAGTAACCACCGCGGCAATAAGCGGAAATATGAATTATAGGTAACGGAGTGACTGTCTCCTTTAGGAGGCTGGGGGGCTTTTTATCTCCCAATTGTCATAAAACACTTATCTAAAACGCCCGTTTCATAATTGTGTTACTTTTGAAACGTCAATAAAACAAGAATGGCCCGCAGCATAGAGTTTAACGAGGAAGAAGCAGTCCGGAAAGCGATGGAGGTTTTCAGGAAGAAGGGTTATAGCGCTACCTCCATGCGCGACCTCACCGAGGCCATGCAAATTAACAGCAGCAGCCTGTACAACACCATTGGCGATAAGCAGGAACTGTTTTTGCGTGCCGTGCAATGCTATACCGATTCGCGCAAACGAGACCTGGACGAGCGTGCTGCGGCAAGTACATCGGCACTCGAAATTCTGGAAAATTACATTGACTATTCCGTATACAACATTGTAAGCGAAACCGATGGCTGTATGGCCGTTAAAATGGCTTTTGAGGTGGCTACCAATGATGAGCGGGTAAAAGCGGTACTGAAAAAAGACAGCGAAAACCAGTACGAGTTTATCCGTAAGCACATTGCACTGGCCATAGAGCAGGGGCAAATAGCCAACGATGAGTCGCCCGAGTTGCTGGCCGACTATTTTTTGAGCACCTGGACGGGCTGGAACGAGTCGTACATTTTGCACAAAGATGTAGACAAGATAAAACGCATGGCCCGCTACTTTATCAGGCAGCTTTCTAAGTAAAGCCCTTTTTTTTGACATAATTTAAAACAAACGTTTCAATATAAAGAACCTTTTGCTAAACCTTGTCCAATTTTGAAACAAACAATTCAGAATAACAAATTAAACAACACAACAACATGGAAACAAACACCCATCAATGGCATGATTTAAGCGGAAAAACCGCACTGGTAACCGGCGGCACCAAGGGTATTGGCCAGGCCATTGCCCAACGACTGGCCCAGGCCGGCGCCCGCGTTATTGTAAGCGCCCGCACTCAACCTGCCGACGGCGGCGACGGCCACCATTTCATCGCGGCCGATTTAACCCAACCCAATGACGTAGCCCGATTGGCCCAGCAGGTAAACGAGCAATTTGGCGGCGTCGACATCCTGATTAACAATGTAGGCGGCCTCACCACGCCTCCGGGCGGCCATAGCGTGCTGACTGATGCCTTATGGGAGCAGGAGCTGCAGCTCAACCTGCTGTCGGCCATCAGGTTAGACCGTGCCCTGATACCGCAAATGCAGCAAAAGAAAAGCGGCGTTATTATCCACGTGTCGTCGGTATCGGGTAAAACGGCTTTGTGGCATTTAAACATGGCCTACGCTACATCCAAAGCAGCACTCAATGCCTACAGCAAGGCCCTGTCGTC
>CAXYKR010000442.1:0-16902 GCA_964277815.1 uncultured Mucilaginibacter sp.
AGTTGCGCAGGGCAGGCATGGCCAGCAGTAACAGCTTTACCCCTTCTTTCACTTTCAGGATGCCCATCTCGTCGGTCATGGCCGCGCCCGAGCTGCGGGCATAAGGCACAATAGACTGAAAGTAGCCCTGCAAAAACTCGTTCATGGGTATCAACAAATTAGGCGGACCGATATATTTGCGGTCCGCCTCCATTTTTTCTTCCAGCGCTATTTTACGCATCAGGTCTTCCTGCAGCGATATTACAATGGTTTCGTAGTTAGCCCCGGGCAGCGGCGTTTTAATGAGCGTACCAGCCTGGTTTTTGCCAATCAGCAGTACATCGCCGCCGGTCATGGTAATGGTTTGCCCCAAGGTTTCCATGGTAAACTGTCCCGATACCTGAAATACCAGCGTAGGATGGTTCCAAAAGCAAACCTTCTCTTTCCGCTCGGCCGAGAGGTACGAATAAAAAATCACCCCCGGTAATATCTCTGCTGGACTGGTCATTTTTAACGTTGTAAATAAGTGCCGCCCACAATGGCGCCCGGTGCAAAAGTAGTGTTTAAAGTATTCAGTTCTTCGGGCGTAAAGGTAAGGTGCATGGCCTCCATGTTTTCGGGCAGGCGGCTGCGGCGGCTCATGCTCACCAGCGGCATAATGTGCTGGCCCTGCGCGTTTACCCAGGCAATAGCCACCTGGGTAGGCGTTACCCCTTTTTGCTGCGCCAGTTGCTTTAATATTTCTACCTTTTCCAGGTTCTTCACCAAATTTTCACCCTGAAAACGCGAAAAATGACTTTGGTAAGCGTTTTCGGGCAGCGGGGCTTTCATGTCGCCGCTCAGTAAACCTTCGGCGGTGTTGGCAAACGCAATTACGCCAATGCCTAACTCTTTAGCGGTAGGCAACAGGTCAGCTTCAATCTGGCGGTCGGCCAGCGAGTAGCCAATTTCGAGCGCGGTAACCGGGTGTATGGCGTGGGCCTGGCGCAACTGGTCGGGTGTAATTTCTGATACCCCTAAGTGGCGCACCTTGCCTTCTTTAATCAGGTCGGCCACAGTACCAATAATATCCTCGACCGGTACGCTGCCATCAATGCGGCTGGGCTGGTACAAATCAATAGTCTCTATCCCCAAACGGGTAAGCGAGTAATTGATAAAGTTTTTGATAGACAGTGGCCGCAAATCCATCCCCAGCCAATGCCCGTTATGAAATATAGCACCAAACTTTACGCTGATAAAGGCCTCATCGCGGCGGTCTTTAATGGCGCGGCCAATCAGCATTTCGTTATGCCCGGCCCCGTAAAAATCGCCGGTATTTAAAAAGTTGATGCCGTTATCAAGTGCCTCGTGTATGGTAGCGATGCTCTCGGTTTCATCAGGTGTTGGCCCGCCCCAAATAGACGACATGCGCATACAGCCCAGCCCCAGTTTACTCACCAGCGGACCGTTTTGCCCTAAATTGATTTTTTCGATACTTTTCATAGTTGATATTACTTTGATTAACAACACAAAGATGAGGCAACTACAAAAATAACAATTATCTGTAAAGCTCAATTTACTTGTCTGGGTGGCTCATGTTTTGTGATTTCACTGATTGGAGAATTGATTTCGCTGATTTCTTTTTGATTTATTGATTGATAGAGGATAATTTGATTTGAACCTCAGCAACCTAATAACTTATTAACTAAATATTCATAAACACGAAAAGCCTCCAGAAGGAGGCTCTTTGTGTTTATGAATACTTTACGCTTATCTGGCACCTGGGGGGCAGTGTTCGCGCAGGAATTTGGTGTAGGTGGATTGCAGGTGCTGGCTGGTGCCTTCGCCTTCGTAAATACCGTGCGAACGGTTAGGGTACGACATTAGCTGGAACATCTTGTTGTATTTTACCAACTGGTTAATCAGCTGCTCGGCGTTGTTGTAATGCACGTTATCGTCGCCGGTACCATGTACATACAGCAGGTTACCACGCAGGTTTTTAGCGTGGGTAATAGGCGAGCCTTTAATAAAGTATGAACGGCTTTCCTCATCAATGGGTACGCCCATGTAACGCTCCTGGTAAATATTGTCGTAAGTTAACTGGTTACCCACGGCAGCCACGGCAATACCGGTTTTATAAATCTCGGGGTATTGGAACATCAGGTTAAGGGTAGACGAGCCACCACCGCTCCAGCCCCAAACGGCCACACGCGAGGTATCAATAAAGGCATTGCGTTTAAACAGTTCCTTAGCAGCCATAGCCTGGTCGCGCACGTTCAGGATACCAATGTTGCGGTAGATAGACTTGCGCCATTCGCGGCCCTTAGGAACCGGCGACCCGCGGTTATCCATCGATACATAAATGTAACCATCGTTCATCATGTTGCCGGCATACTCGCGGTTGTAACCTGCGCCATAGGTATCGGCAGCCGTTTGCGAAGCCGGTTCGCCGTATACATAAAATACAATCGGGTACTTTTTTGATGGGTCGAAGTTGGCCGGTTTCATCATCCAGCCGTCCATGCTCACGCCGTCCTCGGTCTTCACGGTAAAAAACTCCGGTTTATTCTTCACGGCCGACGGGTCAACTTTTATCGCCGTAGGCTGTCCGTTTAACGGCTGGTGCGCAGGCAAACTGATGGTTTCGGTAGCCGGTGCGGTATAGCTGTTATTAAACGAGTGGATGGCAACCAAACCGTTAGGCGCAATGTCATAACGGTGGGTACCCGGCTGGTCAGCCGGCGATATACGCTGCAATGGACCGCCGGTTAGCTTTACGCGGTACAAGTAACGCTGGGTAGCATTTTCGGGCGATGCGATGAAGTAAATAAAACCGTTGGTTTCGTCAATTAGGTTAATGTCTACCACATCGTAGTTGCCTTTGGTTAACAGCTTGGTTTGGCCAAAGCGGTCAATGCTGTAGGCATGGCGCCAGCCGTCTTTTTCGCTCAGCCATACAAACTTTTTACCTTTCTCAATCCAGTCCCAACCTATCGGGTCATTCTTGGCATCAATCCAGGCTTTATCAGTTTCCTGGTAAATCACCCGCGAGGCATTGCTCGATATATTGCAGATATAAATTTTGCTTTCGTTTTGGGCGCGGTTTAATTGCTGTAGCACCAGCTCGTTACCATTACCGGCCCACTCCATGCGCGGAATGTAATGCTGTATGGCATCACCCGGTACATTTACCGTGATGGTTTTACCATCGTTTACGTTCACCACCTTAATTTTGCACGAGCTTGGGTCGGTACCAGATACGGGGTACTCTACCGGCACCGTAAACGAGTAAGTCGAGTCGGTGGTATTCAGCATCAGGTAATTCCTGATTTTGGTGGCATCAATTTGCCAGTAAGCCACATTACGGCTATCCGGCGACCAGCGGAAACCGTCGCGGCAATCAAATTCTTCTTCGTAGGCCCAGTCAAAGGTACCGTTTATCATCCGGGCAGTGCCGTCGGTGGTTAAAGGTTTGATGGCGCCGTTGGCCAGGTCTTCTACATAAATATTGTGCTCGCTTACGTAAGCTGCTTTGGTACCATCGGGTGATATTTTGGCAAACATGAGCGATGCTTCGGGCTTGCCTTTGCCTAACTGGGTCAGTGCTTTGGTTTTAATGTCGTACACCCAGTAATCGCCACGGGTATCCTGGCGCCAAACACGGCGGGTGTTGGTATTAATCAGTACCTTTTGCCTATCGTCCGAAAAAAAGAAGCGTCTTACTGCAATAGCTGGTTTACCGGCAGGAGTTAGTGCGGCACGGTCAACCAATACATTTTTTTTGGCCGCATCGCGGATGTCGAGCTCGGCAATTTCTCCGTTAACTGTCCGGTAATAGTGGTAACCATCAGCGGCCCACTGCAAGCCTTGCGCCTTTACGGGGCTTTGTATCAGCATGGTACCTGCCGAAAACAAAACAACCAAAACCCGTTGGCAAAATTTCATGTTCATATCAATAAATTAATTAAAATTACACAGGCTTGCTGGTGTAATGCGGCCTGAAAAATTGCGTTAAAATAATATATAATACGTTAATACAATTAGCGGTTAATGCCTTTTTATGAAAAAATTATACCTCTTTTTACTCTGCTGCCTGCTGCATCAACTTACATCGGCCCAAAACGCCAACCGCAGCCGGTTCATCACCGATAGCCTGGATAATTACCTCAATAAGGCCCTGACCAACTGGCGGGTACCCGGCGCTGCCGTGTGCATTGTTAAAGACGGACGTATTATTTTGCGCAAAGGCTATGGCATTAAAGAGCTGGGCTTGGCTACCAAGGTAGACGAGAATACCCTGTTTATGATTGGCAGCAACACCAAAGCTTTTACCGCTACGGCCATGGCTATGCTGCAACTGCAAAACAAGCTGTCATTAGATGATAAAGTCACCAAGTACCTGCCCGATTTTAAACTGAACAACAAGGACGCTACCGATATGGTAACCCTGCGCGATTTGCTTTGCCACCGCATTGGCTTCGGTACTTTTCAGGGCGATTTTATTTACTGGACCAGCGACCTGACCCGCAAAGATGTAATGGAGCGCATGAGCCGCATTAAGGCCATGTACCCCTTCAGAAGCCGTTGGGGCTACACCAATGCTGCCTTTTTAACCGCAGGTGAGGTGATTGGCAAAGTAGCAGGCAAACCCTGGGAAGAGTATATCAAAGAAACTATTTTGTCGCCTTTGGGAATGAGTAGCACGGTGGCTTTGTCGGCCAGTTTGGCTACCTCGTTTAATAAATCGGCCGCGCATACATTGGTAGATGGAAGGCTAACTGCTATTCCCTATCCCCAGATTGATAACCTGGCCCCGGCCGGCAGCATCAGCTCATCAGCTACCGATATGAGCAAATGGGTAATGGCTTTACTTAACAATGGCAAGGTGGGCCCTAAAGAAATCATTCCGGCAGCAGCCATCAGGGCTACCCGCCAACCGCAGGATTTGGTGGGCAGCGACGAAGAAGGCGGCTTTACGGCGTATGGCCTGGGCTGGTTTTTAAAAGGCTACGAAGGCCACCGCATGGTAATGCATACCGGCGGGGTAAACGGCTTTGTATCGTCGGTAACGCTGGTACCCGACCAAAACCTGGGCATCGTTATTTTAACCAATACCGACCAAAACAACCTGATTGAAACCGTTAACCTGGATATTATCGACGCTTACCTTAAACTCCCGTTTGTTAACCACAGCAATACGGCTTTAAACGTGGTGCGCAACAGCCAGCAGCGCGTGTTGGCGCAAGAAAAAGCCTGGCGCGACAGCACACTGCTCAACCTGCGCCCCGCCCTTAACCTGGATGATTACACCGGCAAATACAGCAACGAGTTGTACGGCAACATCACTATAACCAAAGGCGATGCTAACGATTTGGATATGCGCTTTGAGCATCACCCCAAAATGTTTGCCCGCCTGCAGCCGTTAGGCGGTAACCGCTTTTACGCTACTTTTTCGGACCCTACGTTTGGACGCACTGTGTTTCCGTTTACCGTTCAAAACAATAAGGTAACGGGTGTACGGGTAAAAGTGTCTGATTTTGTGGAGTACTCGCCTTACGACTTTAAGAAAAAATAAGTGCGGGTGTTAGTTGTGGGCTGAGCGGTTCACTTAAATACTACTATATTTAAGCCTTACTAACCGCTTCTGATATGACTAACAACTCTTCGCGCCTGCAGTCGCTCGATGTTTTTCGGGGTATTACCGTAATGGTCATGACCCTGGTAAACAACCCGGGCAGTTGGGGCCATATTTATCCGCCGTTAGAACATGCCGCCTGGAATGGCTGTACCTTGGCCGATTTGGTTTTTCCGTCTTTCCTGTTTATTGTGGGCGTTTCTATCGTGTTTGCTATGCAAACGGCTAAACAGCAGCCCGAAAATCATGGCAAACTCATGGTCAAAATTTTGAGGCGGGCACTCATTATTGCAGGCCTGGGGCTGTTCATGTCGTTCTTTTTAAACTGGGATGTTTCTACTCTACGGTTTCCGGGCGTGTTGCAGCGTATTGCCGTGGTGTATCTCATCTGCGGTTTAATTTTTATTAAGTCGGGCTACCGCTTCCAGGCTATACTGGCATTAGTAATTTTGGTAGGCTACCATTTGCTGATGACTAAAGTACCGGTGCCTGATACCGGCGTGGCCAGCCTCGAACCCGAAACCAACTTAGGCGCCTGGCTAGACCGGACCGTGTTTACCACCGCACACTTATGGAAGCAAAGCAAAACCTGGGACCCGGAAGGTATTTTAAGTACACTACCTGCCATTGCCACCGGCTTGCTGGGCATCCTCACCGGTACCTGGCTCAAACAACCAACGTATTCCCCTAAAGTAAAAGTCTACGGTATGCTGGCCGCCGGTGCGTTTTGCATGGCAGCCGGCTTGGTATGGAATATTTGGTTCCCTATCAACAAAGCTTTGTGGACCAGTTCTTTCGTGTTGTTTACCGGCGGTATCGGCTTACTCTTTTTTGCGCTTTGCTACTGGCTGATTGATATCGAGGGATACCAAAAGGCCATTAAACCCTTTGTGGTGTATGGCGTAAATGCTATCACAGTTTTTGTGATATCCGGCCTGGCCGCCCGCAGCATGAACCGTATGATGGTAAACCATGATGGCACTCAAACCAGTTTAAGCAACGCGCTTTACCAGCAATTTTTTGTCCCTTATTTTTCACCCGTTAATGCCTCGCTGGCCTGGGCCATTGCCTACGTTTTGGTGTGGATGGCTATTTTATGGGTGATGTATAACAAACGTATTTTTATTAAAATATAATCGTCAATGACTTTAAAAGCATTATTTGCCGGCGCATTGTTCGTACTGCTTTCGGCATCATTTGCCCAGGCACAAACTCCTGCCGCCATAAAACCTTCACAACTTAAGGCCGCCGAAGACTTAATTGCAGCCAGCAACATCGAAAGCCAGATGAGCGCCATGTATGCCAATATGGTCACTGCAGCCAGCTCCCAAATTCCGGAAGACCAAAAAACGAAATTTAAAACCATTATGCTTAATTTTTTGAGCAAGTACATGAGTTTTGCTGACCTGAAACAGGAAATGGCCCGAATTTATGCCGAAGAGTTTACTGAAGCCGAGCTTAAAGAAATTACCCGCTTTTATTTAACTCCGGTGGGCAAAAAAACCATCGAAAAGCTACCTGCCCTGCAGCAAAAAGGCATTGCCATGGCCCAGCAAAAACTACAGGCCCACCTGCCCGAACTCCAGCAAACCCTTCAGGCCGAATTGGGAAAATAGCGGCCCCGCCGCTTTCCCAGTTTATGCCCTGAGTAAAAATGATAACTTTGGCAGACAGTTTGACGTTTACGCGCTTATGTTCGGATTTTTTAAGAAGAAAGAACCAGTAGAAACTTTTGATTACGATTTTGTATCGGTTGATATGCACTCGCATGTGTTGCCAGGTATTGATGACGGCGCACAAACGGTTGAAGATTCGGCTATCTTGATTAAAGAAATGATGGCGGTGGGTATTAAAAAAATAATTGCCACGCCGCACATCATGGTAGATTATTTTAAAAATGATGCCGACACCATTTTTGATGCCCTTACCCGCTTAAACGAACACCTGCAGGCCGAAGGCATTGATATACCCATTGAGGCCGCCGCCGAGCATTACTTTGACGAGCACTTTTTAAAGCTAATTGATAACGGCCAGCTTATGCTCATCAAAAACCAATATGTATTGTTCGAAACCGGCTTTACGGCCAAACCACCCAACCTGATTTACACCGTACAAAAAATTGTAGATAAAGGCCTCACCCCAATCCTGGCTCACCCTGAGCGTTACCCCTATCTCTCACTCGACGATGTGCAGAACCTAAAGGGATGGGGCTGCCGCATCCAGCTAAATACGATTAGTCTTACAGGCTATTATGGCAGGGAAGTAAAAAGGTCGGCTGAGGCTTTGGTAGATGAAGGTTATGTTGATTTTATATCGAGCGATATGCACCATCCGCGCCACGCCGCAGCATTTAAAAATGCGTTGGAAACCTCCTATCTAAAAAAACTGAAAGATGCCGGTCAGTTGCAAAATACGACGTTGCTGTAATTTGTATTTAGACAGGTACTTTCGTAACATTATCTAAGACAATTTTAGATTTAATTAAATCAGTGCTATATCTCAAAAGGCCCTTTGTACTTAAACAAAGGGCCTTTTGCTTTTTTGGAATCAGTATAAATAAACCTTTTGTTAAATCTTTTTAATAAAAACAGGTAGCTTGCTTTACGCAAATCCAATTATCTTATGGAAGACCAAAACAAGGGTTTTGAAGCTGAAAGTAATCTTCAGCCGAAAGACAACCCAAGGCGTGATTTTTTAAAAAAATCGTCGCTGCTTACGGCTGTAGCACTTACGCCTGCCGTAGCCGTAAAGGCCGCCGAAAACCACCTCGATGAAAAAGTTGCCGCCGTATTTGAAAAGCTTTCGCTTGATGTTACGGTAAACGGCGTCGCCCATAAATTATCTGTTGAACCACGGGTAACCCTGCTCGATTTGCTGCGCGAGCAACTGCATTTAACCGGCACCAAAAAGGGCTGCGACTACGGTCAATGCGGCGCCTGCACCGTACATGTGGATGGGCACCGGGTTAACTCCTGCCTTACCCTGGCCATGATGGTGGATGGTAAAAAGGTAACTACCATTGAAGGCTTAGCCAACGGCGATGAACTGCACCCCATGCAGGAAGCTTTTATTAAACACGATGGCTTTCAATGCGGGTATTGTACACCAGGGCAGATTATGTCGGCCGTTGCTTGCATCCGTGAGGGGCACGCCAACTCGGAGGTCGAAATCAGGGAATACATGAGCGGTAATATTTGCCGCTGCGGCGCTTATCCTAACATTGTAAACGCTATACAGGAAGTGAAGAACGGAGGGCAGCAGGTATGAAGCAGTTTCAATACGTTCGTCCGGCCAACCAGCAAGGTGTACTGGCGGCCATAGCCCAGCCCGGCACTAAAATTATTGCTGGGGGCAGTAACCTGGTCGATTTGATGAAGCATGGTGTAATGGCTCCCGATAAATTAGTAGACATTAACAAACTGCCATTGCGCAACATTTCTGGTATCAGCAACGGCTTACACATTGGCGCCCTCGCTTTAAACAGCCAGGTAGCCGAAGACCAGCAAGTGAAAACCAGGTTCCCGTTACTATCACAAGCCTTAAACGCAGGTGCATCGGCCCAACTCCGCAATATGGCGACTGTTGGCGGTAACATGATGCAACGCACCCGTTGCCCCTACTTTTACGATACCGCCATGCCGTGTAATAAACGTTCACCCGGCACAGGTTGCGGAGCTAAAGAAGGTTTTAACCGGATGCACGCCATTTTTGGCTTCAGCGATAAATGTATTGCGGTACACCCGAGTGATATGTGCGTAGCCTTAGCAGCACTGGATGCTACCGTGCTGATACAAGGCCGTAAAGGCACCAGGCATTTAAAATTTTCTGATTTTCATCGCCTGCCCGGCACTACACCCGAGTTGGATAACAACCTGGCCAAGGATGAACTGATTACCGGCGTGGAGATACCGAATAATAATTTCGCTCAGCACAGTTATTACCTCAAAGTGCGCGACCGTGCTTCTTATGCGTTTGCGTTAATTTCGGTCGCTGCAGCATTAGATATTCAGAATGGTATGATTAAAGATGCACGCCTGGCTATGGGTGGTGTGGCGCATAAACCTTGGCGCTTAACGGCTGCCGAGCAACTGTTAAAAGGGAAACCGGCTACGGTAGCCACTTTTGAGCAGGCAGCGCAGGTGGCCATGCAGGGAGCTAAGGCATTTAAAGACAATGCCTTCAAACTTCAAATGGCACCAGCCTCTATTACAGAGGCGTTAACTCATGCAGCAGGCTTAGTATAATCCATCATCCTTATGAAACAGCAAGAACTTTTAAATATACCACCATTTACCGAAGGTATTGACCGGGTAGATGGCCGGCTTAAAGTTACCGGAGCCGCCAAATATGCTGCCGAGTTTGAAGTGCCGGGCATGACCTACGCCGTTTTCGCCAACAGCACCATCACCAAAGGCACTATCAAAACCATAGATACTAAGGCTGCCGAAAGAGCGCCAGGAGTTTTAGCCGTGTTTACTTATTTAAACGCACCCAAGGTTCCTGGTTATCAAACCGGTGGCGACCCGAGCAAACCACCAAGCGGCGGCGGTCCGTTAAAGCTTTTTGTTGATAACACCGTAAAATATAACGGCCAGCCGGTGGCTATGGTAATTGCCGATAGCTTTGAAAGAGCAACTTACGCTGCATCGCTGGTTAAAGCCGAATATACGAAAGAGCCGCATCAAACGGACACCTCTAAAGTATTAGACAAAGCCGCCACACCTAAAGGTCCGCGCTTTGCCGATTACAAACGCGGTGCACCCGACGATTGGCAAAGCGCACCGGTAAAACTGGAAGCCGAATATGTAGTGCCGATTGATGTACATAACCCGATGGAGTTAAGTGCTATTATTGCCCATTGGACGGCCGACGATAAGGTAACCGTTTACGATAAAACGCAAGGTGTAAAATCAACCCAAAACGCCATAGCACAGGCCTTTAAGTTACCGCCCGACAACGTTCAGGTGACTGCCAAATTTGTAGGCGGAGCCTTTGGTAATGCCCTGCGCACCTGGCCGCACGAAATTGCCGCTGTAATGGCTGCCAAACAGGTTAAACGGCCTGTTAAACTGGTGCTCACCCGCGAGATGCAATTTTACACCGTAGGCTATCGCCCATATACCTGGCAAAAAATAAACATCGGAGCCACGGCCGATGGTAAATTAACCAACCTGCTGCACGAAGCCCGCGCACAGACCTCGAGCTTTGAAGAGTTTACCGAAGGCACGGTGAACATGACACGCTTTATGTATGCTTGTCCTAATGTTGGCACCATTTATAAAATTACGCCGGTTGATGTAAATACACCTACCTGGATGCGCGGTCCCGGCGAAGCTACCGGCGCTTTTGCCCTGGAATGTGCCATAGACGAGTTGGCCGATAAACTCAACATGGACCCCATTGAACTACGTGTTCGCAACCATGCCGATACCGACCCCGAAAACGGAAAGCCTTTCAGCACCAAATACCTGAAGGAGGCCTACGAGATGGGGGCAGACAAAATTGGCTGGCAAAACCGCAAAAGCAAACCGCGTTCGGTGCAGGAAGATGGCTGGTTAGTTGGTTATGGCATGGGCTCTGGCGTGTTTGGCGCAGGGCGTGGCCGGGCTACCGTAAAAGCTACCATGCAGAACGATGGAGTATTGCTGCTGCAAACCTCAGTAACTGATATTGGTGTGGGCACCGGCACTGCCATGACGCAGATTGCCTCTGAGGTATTTACCGGCATCCCGGTTAGTAAAATTAAATTTGAGTTGGGCGATTCTTCATTACCCCCATCGCCAACCCAAGGTGGCTCTATGATTACCTCTACCGTGGGCGGCGCCGTACATGATGCCTGCGTGGCGCTGAAAGAAAAATTTCAGCAGCTGATAGGCAATGGCGGTACGGATAAGCCGGATTACGTACAGGTACTGAAAGACAAGAATATGCCGCAACTCGATGTGACTATTACTTCTTCAGGAAGTTCGGAGATGCGTAACTTTTCGAGCTATTCGTATTCGGTACATTTTGTACAGGTGAAAGTCCATCCTAAAACCGGTGTGGTACGCATTAACAAAGTGGTATCGGTAGCCGATTCGGGTCATATTGTAAGCCCTAAAACTGCACGCAGCCAGGTTATAGGCGGTGCCATTGGCGGCATTGGTATGGCCCTGATGGAAGAAGGCGTGATTGACCACCGCTTTGGCCGCTATGTTAATGCCGACTTGGCCAATTATCACGTTCCAGTACATGCAGACATTCCGCAGATTGAGGCTTTGTTTGTAAATAAGCCTGACTACAAGGTAAACCCTATGGGAGCCAAGGGCATGGGCGAAATTGCTTTAATCGGCATGTCGGCTGCAGTGGCTAATGCTGTCTATAACGCCACGGGTAAACGCGTGCGCGAATTACCTATAACGCCAGATAAATTGTTGGGATAACCCTCCGAATAATCACACCTTATCAAATCCCATCAACATAAAACCTGATGGGATTTTTTATATTATTGACGCAGTGAAAGTCAAGAGAAATTATATTACTATCGGGCTGATTTTGGGTCTGGCTTTGGGCATTGCTACCCGTAAGTTGGTAGTTGGGCTTGCTATAGGGCTGATTATTGGCTTTATCATTAATAGCCTGCAAAACCGGGAAGAAAAATAAAAAACGGCATTAATATAAAGACCCTGTTTGCTTTTACACAAACCGGGCCTTCGTATCTCATAAACCTATATTTAGGCAGTAAAAGCTTGTAAAGCTTTCTCTACACGGGCAATAGTTTCCTGCTTACCTAAGAGCGCCACAATATCAAACACATGCGGACCAAATTTGCCGCCCACCAGCATCACCCGCAATGGCAGCATGGCATCACCCGGCTTTAAGCCTTTTTCAGTAATTAAAGCTTTGAAATTATTCTCTAGGTCGGCCGAATTCCAGTTTTCTGTTTCCTCAATCTGTTTAATAAACGTTTTAAACAGTTCTGTTTTTGCCTCATTCCATTTTGGCTTAACGGCATTTAAATCATACTCTTCGGGCTGCTTAAAAAAGTACCAGGCATGCTCATAAATATCATTGACTAATACCAGGCGATCTTTAACCAGGTCAATCGCTTTCGCCAGATAATCATCGCTCTCAACTGTGATGCCCTTGTTTTGTAAGGCCACCTTACATTCGGCCACTAATCTTTCGCTATCTATTTTTTTAATCCACTCGGCATTATACCATTTAGCTTTTTCATAGTCAAATTTGGCGCCCGCCTTACTCACCCGATCCATCGAAAACTTGCTTACCATTTCATCCAGCGTAAATATTTCCTGGTCGGTACCGTCATTCCAGCCCAGCATAGCCAGCAGGTTCAGGAAAGCCTCGGGCAAAAAGCCCAGTTCGCGGAAACCTGGCGTTAATTCGCCGGTTTTAGGGTCGGTCCAGTTCATGGCATAAACCGGGAAACCCAGGCGTGAGCCATCGCGCTTGCTCAATTTACCATGGCCGTCAGGTTTTAATATCAAAGGCAAATGTGCCCACTCCGGCATGCTGTCTTTCCAGCCCAGATATTCCCATAGCAGCAAATGTACCGGCGCCGACGGCAACCATTCTTCGCCCCTGAAGGCATGCGAAATCTTCATTAAATAATCATCTACCACCACCGCTAAATGGTAAGTAGGCATATTATCGGCTTTTAATAATACCTTGTCATCAACCGTATTACTGTCGAAGCTTACCGGTCCGCGCAGCATATCCACAAAGCTGATGGTTTCATCTTCTGGCATTTTAATACGGATAACGTGTGGCGTGCCGTCTTTCAGCAATTGTTCTACCTCGTGCTCAGGCAAACTCAGAGAGTTGCGCATCTCGTCGCGGTGGGTAATCCCATACTGAAAGTTGGGAAGGTTTTTACGTTTTTGTTCCAGCTCTTCGGGGGTATCAAAAGCGTAATAGGCATGGCCGTGCATCACCAGCTTTTCGGCATATTCGCGGTAAAGCGGCTTGCGTTCGCTCTGGCGGTATGGCGCAAATGGTCCGCCAATCAAGGCGCTTTCATCCGGATTAAGGCCGCACCATTTTAAACAATCAAATATATAGGCTTCGGCACCCTCTACGTAACGGTTTTGGTCGGTGTCTTCGATACGTAAAACAAAAGTGCCGTTGTGTTTACGGGCAAACAGGTAATTAAACAATACCGTGCGTACACCACCCAGGTGCAAACCACCGGTAGGACTGGGCGCAAAACGCACCCTTACTTGTTGATTTGACATGCAACAAATATAAGTTTAGTTGAGCAGTATGCCGATTGACCTACTGTCAAAAAAGAAATCCGGTCAAAATAATGCCTATAAATCAGGCTTGAAGGCTTCTTATTACCACATAAAAGACGAATTATCATTTTTAATGACAATTAAATGAAACGGTGATTTATCTGACGTTGTACATTTGCTTAACAGTGTTAAATGATTATACACTGTATAACAATGGCAAGTAAAGAACGCATAGCACGCTTAAAAGAAGAAACCAGGATTAATATTCTGGATGCTGCCCTGCAAATTGTAAAGCAGGAAGGGTGGCAGGCTTTGAGCTTACGCAAAATTGCGGATGCCATTGAATATACCGCCCCTATTATTTACGAATACTTTGCCAATAAGGAAGCCATACTACTGGAGCTTACCCGCAAAGGCTTTTTATTATTAGACCGCGAACTGCAAAAAGCCAAAGCTGAGCATCGCTCGCCAGCAAAACAGTTGGAGGCCATGTGGCTGGCCTACTGGAACTTTGCCTTTGATAACAAAGAACTTTACCAGGTGATGTTTGGGGTATCTACCAATTGTTGTTGCGAACTGGTTAACCAGCTGCCCGAGGCCGAACTACCGTGGGATGCCTTTACCCCTGCTATTGGTGAGTTGATGAAAATTGAAGACCTGGACTCGGACGTTGTTTGTACCAAGTATTATACTTTTTGGTCGGTAGTACACGGTTTAATCTCTATCAATATTTTAGGCCGAAATTCTTCGGACGATATTAACCGCCAGGTATTGCGTGACGCTATTACTGGCATCATCAGGTCTATCACGCCGTAAATTTTTTTCGATTAAAATATACAGTGTAAAATTATTTAACACTGTTAAATATAAAAATAAACAAATCTCAACATCATGAAAATAAAACCCACCTGCCTGTCGCATAAACTTAACACCGTTAAACGATTTAATAACATTAAATCAACTTTTTGGCAATTGGCCTCAGACAGCGCGCCGATCATTAATCAAATCATAAAACTGCTTAATTATTAAAATATCCTGAACCAAACACTCACCATCCATAACAACGTCATGAAAAATCTCATTTTAGCTATCAGTATTCTCACCCTATATAGCTGCAAACCTAAACCCGAAGTTGCCCAGGCTCCGCCGCCGCCCCTGCTACCCGTAGCCAGCGTTAATTCGGCCACCCAAACTACTTACCAGGAATATCCAGCCTCAATAGAAGGTACCGTAAATGTAGAAGTACGCCCGCAGGTAAGCGGTGCACTGGATAGAGTTTATGTAGACGAAGGCGCCTATGTTACTGCCGGTCAGCCTATATTTAAAATTAACGAACAACCATTCCGGGCTGCGCTTAACAACGCACTGGCCAGCTTACACGCTGCCGAAGCTGCCCAAACCAACGCCCAACTGGATGTTACTAAGCTAAAGCCATTGGTAGCCAACAAAGTGGTATCAGACTACCAATTAAAAAATGCGCAGGCAGCTTACCAGGTAGCTAAAGCCAATGTAGAGTCGGCCAAGGCCAATATATCTACTGCACGCATCAACTTAGGCTATACTCTGATTAAGGCACCTGTTAGCGGTTATATTGGCCGCTTGCTTAAAAAACAGGGCAGCCTGGTAAGCCCGCAGGATGCGCAGGAACTTACCCAGCTGTCTGACGTGCACAACGTGCATGTATACTTCTCACTGGGCGAAAAGGACTTTGTGCATTTTAAAGAGCAATACCCCGGCGAAACTTTAAAAGATAAATTGAAGCAACTGCCGCCGGTGAACCTGCTACTGGCGGATGGCAGCGCTTATGCCAAAACCGGCCACATCGATATGATTGATGGGCAGTTTGATAAAACTACCGGAGCTATAACCTTGCGGGCCAACTTCGTGAATCCGAATGGCTTGTTACGCTCGGGTAATACCGGCAAAATACGCCTGAGCCTGCAGCACAACAATGTATTGGTGGTACCCGAATCGGCTACGCTGGAAATGCAGGACAAGGTGTTTGTATTTGCCCTGGCCGACAGTAACAAAGTAAAAAGAGTGCCTATTACTATTGGCGGCAAAAGCGGCGATAATTACCTGGTAACCGATGGCCTTAAAGCCGGCGACCAGATTGTGCTAAGCGGTGTTGACCACTTACAGGAGGGCGCCGTAATACGCCCGGACAAACCGGCCGATAAAATTGCAGCCGTTACTCAAAAATAACCCTCACATTAAACTTCAACGTCATGTTTCAAAAATTTATAGAAAGGCCCGTACTTTCTACCGTAATCTCTATTTTACTGGTGATTGTGGGTGTGCTGGGCCTGTTTAAACTGCCTTTGCAGCAGTTTCCGGATATTGCACCTCCGGCGGTGTTGGTTACAGCCATTTATCCTGGTGCCAACGCCGAAACGGTATTACGCTCGGTGGCTCCGTCACTCGAAGAATCCATCAACGGGGTAGAAAACATGAGCTACATGAGTTCTACCGCCAGCAACGACGGCTCATTAGCCATTACCGTTTATTTTAAGCAAGGCACCAACCCCGACCAGGCGGCGGTAAACGTACAAAACCGGGTTGCCCAAGCCACCAGTCAACTACCGGCAGAAGTGGTACAACAAGGTATCACCACCACCAAACAGCAAAACAGCCTTATTGGTGCGGTTGGTATATACACCGAAGACCCTAAAAAATACGACCAGACCTTTGTGGCTAACTACGCCCAAATCAACATTATTCCCGAAATTAAACGGATTCCGGGTATTGGTTCGGCTACTATTTTTGGCGGTGTAAAAGATTACTCGATGCGCGTTTGGTTAAATCCTAACCAGATGGCGGCCTACAAAATTACGCCTGCCGAAGTAATGGCTGCTATTCAGGATAAAAACCTGGAAGCCGCTCCCGGTAAACTGGGCGAACGCAGTAAAGAGGTGTTTGAGTACGTAATTAAATACAAAGGCAAACTTACTCGCCCTGAAGATTACGACAATATTGCCATCCGTGCTAATGCCGACGGTTCGATATTGCATTTAAAAGATGTAGCCCGTGTAGAGCTAGGCGCTTACTCTTACTCCAGCATCACTCACCTTAATG
>CAXYKR010000443.1:0-9994 GCA_964277815.1 uncultured Mucilaginibacter sp.
GATGGAGCGCTCATTACTGGTAGGCGACTTTTTATTTGTGAGTAAGGTGAATTATGGTGCCCGTTTGCCCATGACGCCCATTGCTTTTCCGTTTGCGCATCATACCATGCCAATTATTGGTACCAAGGCTTATTGGGATGGCGTGAAGCTGCCATATTATCGTTTGCCGGGTTTAAGCGAGGTGAAAAAGGGTGATGTAGTGGTATTTAATTACCCTATGGAGGCCGATTCGCCTTATTACCGCCCGGTAGATAAGCGTGAAAATTATATTAAGCGTTGCCAGGGTGCACCCGGCGATACGCTCACTATTGTAAACGCGCAGGTTTATACAAACGGTAAGCCGAATCCTAACCCACCGGAAGGGCAGATTAACTATGAAGTACAAACCAACGGTACCGAAGTAAATCCGAAATTACTGGACGAGCTGCACATTACCCTGTCTGAGTATACACCGTACCCAACCATGACCAAAGCCTCTGCTGATGCTTTGAGAGGATATGCCAACATCACTAAAGTAAAACCGCATATTACTCCTAAAGATTCGGTAGAGTACGGCGGTGAGGTTTTCCCTAACTCGGCGCAGTACATTACCCGTAACCAGCCGTTTAACAAATGGAACCAGGATAATTACGGGCCCATTATCATTCCTAAAAAAGGATGGACGTTGAAACTGGATAGCTTAACGCTACCTTTTTATCGCCGGGCTATTACTGTTTATGAAGGTAACAAGTTAGAGGTTAAAGGCACTGATGTTTACATCAACGGGCAAAAAACCGACAGTTATACCTTTAAAATGAATTATTACTGGATGATGGGTGATAACCGCCACAACTCGCTCGACTCACGCTTTTGGGGCTTTGTACCCGAAGACCACATTGTGGGTAAAGCGCTGTTTGTTTGGATGAGCTGGGACAGCAACGGCAGCTTCCTGGATAAAATACGCTGGAAACGCCTGTTTATGGGTATCCACTAATATCACATTGATTAATGCTCAAGAAAAAGGGCTGTTTTCCGGTTTGGATAACAGCCCTTTTCTTTTGCGTTTGGCTTTTATATAGTTAGCCAACAATCTTTTTTAGTTCTACTGCAATTTTCTCAGCAGTTGCGCTGCTCACTTGTACCAAAGGCAAACGCAGCGTATCGCCGCAGACTCCTAACTGTTTAAGCGCGGTTTTAACACCACCCGGGCTACCTTCAGAGAACATTAAGCGGGTGAAATCAATAAATTTATAATGAGCTTCCTGCGCGGCTTTAAAGTCGCTTTCCGCACAAAGCTTTATCATGTCCGAAAACTGTTTAGGAACAGCATTGCCTACCACCGATATTACACCTACGGCACCTAAAGCCATCATAGGCAAAGTAACCGGGTCATCGCCCGATATAAACAGGAAGTTCTCCGGCTTATCGCGCATAATCTGGTTAAACTGGTCGAAATTGCCTGACGCTTCTTTAATACCGATAATATTGCTGAAATCGTGAGCCAGCCTTACTGTAGTTTCGGCGCTTACGTTGCTGCCGGTGCGGCCCGGTACGTTATACAGAATTATGGGTAGCGGCGATGCTTCGGCAATGGCTTTGTAATGCTGATAAATACCTTCTTGTATAGGTTTGTTGTAATGCGGGCTGGCCGACAAGATGGCATCATAACCGGTAGTATCAAACTCTTTTACTGCTTCAACAACTTCGTAGGTATTATTGCCGCCGATGCCTGCTACCAGGTGTACACGTTTATTAACTTTTTCGGCGGTAAAAGCCCAAACCTTATTCTTTTCTTCCTTGCTCAGGGTTGCGCTTTCGCCGGTGGTACCTAATGATACCAGGTAATTTACGCCACCGTCAATCAGGTAATTAATTAAGTTTTCGAGGCCGGCATAATCTACTCCGCCATCGCTGTTAAACGGAGTTACCATGGCTACTCCGGTTCCGTGAAACATTTCCATCTATCTTATTAAGGGTTGCTAAGATAAGATTTTAGTAGTTATTTGTGTTAATTAAATGTTACAGCAATTGGCTAATATCAAAGGGTTACTTATGTCTCCTGTTATCGTAAACTAATAGCAAAACGTAGGGCGTTTTTAGAGTTCATGCCGCTGTTATACGACCATCCGTATAGCACTTTTAAACCATTCCAGCTTACGCCTACACCAAGCTCGGTGTAGTTTTTCAAACCAGGGGTTGTCAGGTAATTGGCCTGTACAATTTCTTGCAGCTTCAGTTTGCGGATAAGCGGGAGTTTACTTAAAAACAAACCGCCAAAATTTTGCTCCAGATGACCTTCCAGGTATTGCTTGCTGGTGCTGTAAGTATAATAGTTAAGCATCAAAAAGGCATCGGGTGCATCCTGGTAATGCAAAATTTCGTTACCGGCAAAGTGTTTATAATCGGTATAAAAAAGCTGTTTGTTGTTTAAAAACTTACCGGCACCAATGTAAAATGAAAACTTACCGTACATGCCCAGGCTAACGTTGTTTTTAGCCAAACTGGCGGTAAGCAAATCATAGTCTACATCAGACCCCAATATGTTTTTGATGCCTTTAGTATAGCCTACAGTTAATGTAGGATAAGCCGACGGTAAATAATACCGCCCGGTTGGGTAGGTGACGTACCGGTTGCTAAAATTATAGCTGGTAGTTACGTTAACTTTAAACGACTGCGTTTGCGGAAACAGCGGTACGTCAGCCTCGGGCATAAACGGGTTGTTGGAGGTATACGTACGGTCTTTGCGGAAAAAGCTGTACTGCGAAGTATTGTTCAGCCATTTACGGTCGGCGTATTCGGCTCCTGCTGTTGCCATCCAGCCCCCGGCCAGTCGGTGCGACACATAAAGGCTGGCAAAATGCTTGTCGTATAGCTTTTGGTAGTTCTGCCTTAAAAAAAGACTGCTGAACTCGTTAGCCAGTACCGAGATAGGTTGTTTGTTGTTCAGGTCAACCACATCAGAGCCGGCATACAGGTTAAATGTATAGTCGTTAACCGGTATAGTAGCGTTGACATTGCCATGCAGCAAGCGGTTACTAAAGCCGTAACGTATGTGCCCGCCCAGGCGCAGGTATTTATTGTTGAGACTGTCAATCTGCTTTACGTAAGCTGCGCCATAGTTAATGGCAAATCCCTCGACAGTATTAAACAGCATTGAACCGGCCACCGATTCGGCATGAAAGTAGGTTTTTTTGTAGCGATTAACCTTGTTCAATCCCGAAAAAAGGAAGTTAGTTATAGATAACTGATTAGTCCTGCGGTCTAAAGAATCAAGATAAGGTTTGGATTCCCGCTTGCGGGCCAGCACGGCTTTCTTTTCATAATCAGTTTTTTCTTCGTCGGTAAGCGGAACGGGTCGGGCCTGCTGCCAGTACACCGAGTCTTTTTTGTTTACGCCGGCAGTTACCTTCATCACCTCGGCAAATGTTTTTTTGCTAAGCTGCGGGTTGATGTCGTAGTTTTTAAAAACTGCCAGAAAATATCCGCCAAACTTAAAGCCGAAGAAACCACCGTTAAATTCAAACTTAACCGATGATGGCATCCAGGCGTTATGCTCAACCGGGATGTATTGCTGCTTTACAGTAATGGTATCTAAAATATTAATGCCCGACGATTTGGTTAAGTACAAGTTGGCACTGTGTATACGCCAGCTATCCTCAACAATGTAAATATATCCTTCAAAGGTAGGTTCGTACTGGCGCTTGGGAATCACTTTAATACGGTTAATGGTTTCGCCGTTCTCTACCGTAAGGCCCATGTATTTATAATTGTAGTATGACAGGGCATTGTCGGCAATGGGAGAGACGAGCGGACGATTGCTCAGCCCCTCCCAATTTTGAAAGTTGTCGTAAAAATTAACGGTGAGTTCTGAAGCCCGATTAAAACTAAAAGCTCGGTTACTGCCCGATACTTTTGAGGATATCATTTCCTCATGATATAAATCCGGTTGCGTGAAGCTGAGTTTGGATTCAGATTCCGACAGGTACAGGATGCCTTTACGGTTGGAGTCCAGTCCCATCTGACGGGCAATCTCGCTGATATCCCGGCCCATAAATTTTTTTGGTGCAGCCAGCAGGCGTTGCAGGCCTTTAACATAAGTTTCGCAGGTGTAAGCGTTTACCTCGCGCAAATAACCCTTGCGTTTGCGTATAGCTTTGCGGATGATGCCGTAAGCCGGGTCTTCGCCTCCGGCTCTAACCACTACGTTTTGTAACTGATAGGCCTCAGGCTCCAACTGAACGTCGAGTGTTTGGTTACCGGTTAAGTTAACCGTGCGGGTTTCCTGCCGGTAGCCAATGGCTTTAAATACCAGGTTGTAATTGCCATTAGCCAGTGCAAGTGTATATTGCCCATCGCTGTTTGCCGACGAGCCCTGGCTGGTGCCTTTAATTAATACAGTTGCAAACGGAACAGGCTGCCCGGCATTATTTTTAACCGTGCCGCTTAACGTATGCGACTGTGCCATAACGGTGCAACAGGCCAGGCACAACATAAGGAGTGATAAAGTAGCTTTGATTTGCATATATAGGGTTGGCTAAATATGCAAAAAATCCATGCATGAAAGTGTTAAAATGCGTTAAATGATTGGGTTGACTGTAGTAATCAAATTGTCTGTTGAATTTATACGGGCGAATTAATTACCAGTATTCATTTTCCAGATAGCCCAGACATTAGTGTCTGCATGATATTCTTCCGGATGAGCTTCAATCAAAAGCGTATTTATTTTTAATGCCGTTGCAAAATCATTAATCAGGCCATAAGCATTAAGTAGATTGTTATCAAATACATCCTCAAACCCACCGCAGTTAGTAAGCGAACTCGTGTCGTTCGATTGATCCATCAAATCGTATCCTACAAAGACAAAATTGTTGATGTTATAATCACTGCATTCTGTTGACGGATTATAAACCACCGCAAGGATATTATATTCAGATAGGCTTGCCGTGTTGGATAAAACGAAATCAAGACTATTAAAGCAGTAGGTAAAGTATGAATTTTCAGATACGACAGCCACTTCATTAAAGCTTTCGCTTTCAAAATCCGTTTTAATTACGGGTTCACAAAGACCAAAATCTAAAGTAATCAGTTCTTTGCCTACGGTGTACAACTTTGCCCACTTGAGGTAATCGAGCCAGTTTTCACTGTCACAAGTAAATTTTTTTCTCGCGGTATATCAGATTTCCATAGATGCTACACAATCATCTTCAGCAAATCCTCATCACTGATAATTGGAATATTCAGCTTGTTGGCTTTTTCTAACTTGGATGGGCCCATGTTATCGCCTGCTACCAGGTAGTTAAGCTTGGCCGAAATGCTGCTCACTATTTTACCGCCGTTTTGCTCAATCATCTCTTTCAGTTCATCGCGCGAATATTTTTCAAATACGCCCGATATGATAAAGGTTTTACCGGCCAGCTTGTCGCTTTGCAAAACTACTTCGGCTTCTTCGAGCGTAAATTGTAAACCCTGTTGTTTGAGTTTCTCTAATTCTTGCCGATGCACTTCGCCGCTCATGTACTCCACCAAACTTTGGGCAATGCGTTCGCCAATTTCTTCAACAGCGGTTAGTTCTTCCAAAGTTGCGGCTTGCAGTCTCTCCAAAGTTTTAAAATGAGCTACCAGCTTGCGCGCCACGGTTTCGCCCACATACCGGATGCCTAAGCCAAACAATACTTTTTCAAAGGGCATCTGCTTTGACTGCTCAATGCCCTTGAGCATGTTGGTGATTGACTTTTCGCCAAAGCGGTCCATCTGCTTTAAAGCATCAGCGTGAGTGTGTAATTCGTAAATATCGCTGATGTGCGATAAAAAGCCATGCTGGTACAACGTTTCAATGGTTTCGTCGCCCAGGCCGTCAATGTTCATGGCACGGCGGCTCACAAAGTGCTGCATTTTGCTCACAATTTGCGGTGGGCATCCTTCATCATTTGGACAGTAAAAAGCAGCTTCGCCCTCTTTGCGCACCAGTGGCGTGTCGCAGGCAGGGCAGGTAGTACGGTAGGCTATAGGCTTAGCATTTAGGTTGCGCTTTTCAGGATTTACGCTGATGATTTTCGGGATGATTTCGCCGCCTTTTTCTACAAACACCGAATCATCTTCGTGCAGGTCCAGCCTCAATATTTCGTTGGCATTATGTAGAGTAGCCCGTTTAACCGTAGTACCTGCCAGCAGTACCGGTTTTAGGTTGGCAACAGGCGTAACTGCACCGGTTCGGCCTACATTGTAGGCTACGCTTTCCAGCACGGTTTCTACCCTTTCAGCTTTATATTTATAGGAAATAGCCCAGCGCGGAACTTTGGCCGTAAAGCCCAATTCCTGTTGCTGGGCATAGTTGTTTACTTTAATAACAATGCCATCAATATCAAAGCTTAGGTCAAAACGCTTTTGCTCCCACTCGGTAATAAAGGCCAGTACATCATCCATGTTTTTACATAGGCGGGTATGGTCACTTACGTGGAAACCCCAGCTTTTAACGGCCTGTAAGCTATCCCAATGTGTTTTAAAAACTTGTTTTTCGGTATATAAAAAGTATAAATAGCAATCGAGCGGACGGCGGGCTACCTCTGCAGAATCCTGCAACTTCATGGTGCCCGACGCAAAGTTGCGCGGGTTAGCGTAGGCCAGTTCGCCTTTTTCTATGCGCTCGTTATTTAACCTTTCAAAGGCTTTGCGGTGCATCAGCACCTCGCCGCGTATTTCGAAAAAATCAGGGTAGTTGCCGGCCCCCAGCTTTTTAGGTACCGAGTGTATGGTGCGTACGTTGGTGGTTACGTCATCACCCTCTACACCGTTACCCCGGGTAACAGCACGCACCAGCTTGCCTTGCTCGTACGTCATGCTCATGGATAGACCGTCGAATTTCAATTCGGCTACGTATTCAAAATTATCACCAATAGCTTTGCGTACACGCTGGTCAAAATCAAGCAGTTCCTGCGCGTTATACGTGTTGCCTAACGACAACATCGGCCAGCGGTGCCTAACGGTTTTAAACTCCTTAGTTACCTCACCACCAACCCGTTGAGTGGGCGATTCGGGGTCTGCATACTCGGGGTACTGCTTTTCCAGTTCGGCCAGTTGCTTAAGCAAATGGTCAAAATCAAAATCGCTGATGGTAGGCTGAGCCAGCACATAATAGTTGTAATTATGCTGCTTTAACTCAGCAGTCAAAGAGTCAATCCGTTGTTTAGCTTCTTCAGGCGCCATGCCGCGAAGATAAGAAGTTTAGGGGTTGGTTGAGTTGTTGATTGGTTAAGTGGTTGAGTTGTTGATTGTTTGAAAATTTGCAAGAAAATCAAACACAAAAGAAAGTAGGGCGATTGAACTAATCAACTAATCAACTAATCAACTAATCAACTAATCAACTAATCAACTAATCAACTAATCAACTAATCAACTAATCAACTAATCAGCTAATCAACTAATCAGCTAATCAAACATTCTCAAACTCTTTATTGCTGATTCTTCGGTTGTAAATAAACAGGCCAATACTCATGATGATACTGGTAGCCAAAATCACTACAAACAGTAATCCTGTTTCAACACCCGGGAGCCGTAAGTCTTTGGGGAGGTTATAAAATAGCAGTACACTAATCAGGCCTCGGGGCGCAATAACCAGCTCGGGCATTAAATCGGTTTTAGATACCAGCCGGATATATAAAAATCTGATGATGTAAATAGCGGACAGGATAAAAGAGCCAATAATTAAAACCGACCATTTTTGCAGCTGATTGACATCCATCGTAAAGCCGAAAATCACGAAGAAAAAGGTGCGCATCAAAAAAGCGCTTTCGGCCGATAGCTGGAGCAATTGCTTCAAATCAAAACTTAAACCGTGGTAAATAAAATACTTTTTGAACCATTGCGGTCTGATTTGGTCGGCATTGTTCAGGAATAAACCCAGCGACAATACAATAATCAACGCCGATAAATGGTAAGATTGCCCGATGGCGTATACCAATATAAGAATAGCGATAATCAAAAAGAATTTAACGTGGTGGGTGATGCGGCCAATAAGGTAAAGCAACAACAAACATGCAGCTAAAGCAAACGCTAAAATGGTAGTTAGTTCAATACCCAGCTTGGCGAACGAGCCTACGCTGATATGTTTGTTGCCCAGCATAAAATTAAACAACACCACGGTAAGTATATCCGAAAACGATGACTCGTAAATAATAAACTCCTTTTTATGCTTGGTGATGCTTGAGGCCGAGGGTATGGCAATGGCCGAACTGATGACGCAGAACGGAATAGCATTAATAAAGCATAAATAATAGTCGCCGCCGCTTAATTGGTATAAAATCCAGGATATGGTAAAAGTAGTACAGAGCAAGATTATTAACGCCGAGAAAAACGACTTTTTAATCACCGCATTTTTATCAGGCGTATACTTTAGTTCTAAAGCGCCTTCAAACACAATCAATATCAAGCCGAGTGTGCCTAAAGTAGGCAGGATGCCCGAGAGATTAAATAAGTGAATATGAAAATAATCGACCACCTGCCTGATGCCTACGCCCAAAAACAGCAGCAGCAACACCGAGGGTATTTTGGTTTTGCCGGCAATCAGGTCGAACAGGTACGAAAAAATAACCAGTCCGCTTAGTACAATTAATGTGGTATAAGTACTCAAATATCTTTCGTTTTATAGGTGATTACCAACTCAGCTGTTATGCTGTTGCTAAGCAATATAATCGACAAACCTAAAAAAAGCCTAAAGGTTGGAGAAAATATCACACCAATGCCAGTATTATAAAATTAACAAAACCTAACGCATTATTAAAAGTTAGGTTTTTAGCTTTGGCAAAAATTATGGCAAACTTATTTTCAAACATCACTATAAAAGGCGTTGATCTCAAAAATCGCATCACGGTATCGCCTATGTGCGAGTACTCGAGCCAAGATGGTTTTGCCAACGACTGGCACCTGGTGCATCTGGGCAGCATGGCTACCGGCGGTGTCGGGTTGATTATTACTGAAGCTACAGCGGTATCACCCGAAGGTCGGATTACTTATGCCGATTTAGGTTTGTGGAAGGATGAGCATATTGATAAACTGAAACAGATAACCGGCTTTATTGAGCAGCAAGGTTGCGTGGCAGGTATACAACTGGCCCATGCCGGGCGTAAGGCCAGCCACGAGGTGCCATGGAAAGGCGGAAAGCAATTTACTGCCGACCACAATAATGGCTGGGAAACCGTTGCGCCAAGTGCCCTGGCCTTTACAGATGGCGAACAACCGCCGATAGCGCTGGATAAAGCAGGAATTGAAAAAGTTAAAGCTGATTTTAAAGCGACTACCTTACGTGCCGTTGAAGCCGGGTTTAAAGTGGCCGAAATACATGCCGCACATGGTTACCTGTTACACCAGTTTTATTCGCCTTTGAGCAACCAGCGTACTGATGAGTATGGCGGTTCTTTCGAAAACCGAATCAGGCTGCTTTTAGAAGTAACTGATGTAGTAAAGGAAGCCTGGCCTGCTGACTACCCGCTATTTGTACGCATTTCGGCTATCGAATCGACCGAAGGTGGATGGACTATTGAGGATTCGGTAAAGCTGGCCACCGTTTTGAAAGAAAAAGGTGTAGATTTGATTGATTGCTCATCGGGCGGTAATGTGCCGCATGCTAAAATACCCAGCAATCCGGGGTACCAGGTTCCGTTTGCAGCGCAGATTAAAAAAGAAACAGGTATACTCACCGGTGCGGTGGGCCTAATTACCACGGCCGAACAGGCAAACCAGATTGTTGAAACCGGGCAAGCTGATTTGATTTTAATGGCGCGCGAGATGCTGCGCGACCCGCACTTTGCCTTGCGGGCAGCCCACGAATTGGGGCAGGACGTACAGTGGCCGCCGCAATATGAGCGTGCGCAATGGCGTTAATCATTACAAGAAAAACAATTTTAACCTCAAAACTAATAACAAATTAAAAAACATGAAACGTACAGCAAAGGCACACTGGAACGGTACTTTGAAAGAAGGCCGCGGCGAACTTTCTACACAAAGCACTACTTTAAACAAC
>CAXYKR010000444.1:0-15599 GCA_964277815.1 uncultured Mucilaginibacter sp.
TGATTACTTCTACATCCGAAGTGATGTTTTTCTCGGCGCAGTAGTCAAGCATTTCCTGTGTTTCTTTGATACCACCTACTAATGAACCCACGATACTGCGACGGCCCATAATCAGCGGGAAGGCAGCTACCGGTGCCGGTTCTGGCGGAGCACCCAGTAATACCATTACACCATCGGTATTTAACAGGTTAAGGTACTCGTTGTAGTCGTGCGGGGCCGAAACGGTATCGATAATAAAATCGAAGGTGTTGGCCAGGCTGGCCATAGTTTCTTTGTCGGTAGTTAATTTAAAGTGATGTGCGCCTAACTCGTTGGCATCTTTTTCTTTGCTTTTTGAGCGGCTCAGCATAGTCACTTCGGCACCCATGGACGAGGCCAGTTTAACTGCCATGTGGCCTAAACCGCCCAAACCTACTACGGCAACTTTATCGCCGGCTTTAACGCCCCAATGGCGTAGAGGCGAGTAGGTAGTAATACCGGCACAAAGCAGCGGCGCTACCTTTTCGAGCGGTAATTTATCAGATACCGAAAGCACAAAGTGCTGGGTAACCACAATATGGCTCGAATAGCCACCTAAAGTGGTGTAAGTTTTATCCTGGCTTAAAGAGTTATAGGTTTGGGTATGGCCGTTTTCGCAATACTGCTCTAAATCGTGCTCGCAATTAGAGCAATGCATACACGAGTCTACAAAGCAACCTACACCAACGGTATCACCTTCTTTAAAACGGCTAACGTTGGAGCCTACACGAGTAACCTTACCCACAATCTCGTGGCCTGGTACGGCAGGGTATACGGTGCCGCCCCACTCGTTGCGGGCCGTATGAATGTCGGAGTGGCAAACGCCGCAAAACAAAATTTTAATCTCTACGTCGTCCGGTCCGGGTTCGCGGCGGTCGATGCTGATGGGAGCAAGCGGTTGGTCTGCAGCAGGTGCACCATAGGCTTTTACTGATGTCATATAGTTATAGTTTAGTTTCTGCAAAAGTGAATAGCAGTTGTCGTATTTTTGTTTAGTAAAAGCAATATTAATAGTTAACCCAGTTTACATGAACGACGACGAAAAACTAAACCGGATTATTGAGGCGCGCATGAAACTAAAGGCCCGTTTTGAAGAAAAGATGAAGGCCACGCCCTCGGTAGCCGATGATGCCCCTAAAGGTTCGGGCGCGCCCAACCGCCATGGCATGCCATCGGTGCCCATCGGGCAAACTACGACCAGTAAATGGCCGGTGCTCGATTTAGGCTATCAGCCCAATATTCCGCTGGAGCGGTGGCGGTTAACCATTGATGGCGCGGTTGATAACCCGGTGCGCTTAACCTGGAAAGAGTTTTTAAACTTGCCGCAAACCAAAGATGTGTCAGATTTTCACTGTGTAACTACCTGGTCTAAACTGAATATGCATTGGAAAGGGGTGAGCCTGCTGGATTTGGCTGCCTTGGTACATCCTAAAGAAAACGCTACCCATGTGCTTTGCTACGGTTACGATACGTATACTACTAATCTGTCTTTAGAAGAAGCCCTGAAGCCCGATGTACTCTTGGTGCATAAGTACGAAGGTCAGCCATTGCCGGTTGAACACGGCGGACCGGTGCGCATGATTACGCCGCAGCTATATGCCTGGAAAGGCGCCAAATGGATAAAACGCATAGAGTTTTTAACCGAAGACAAATTGGGCTTTTGGGAAGACCGGGGTTACTCCAACACCGCTTACCCTTGGCGTAACGACCGTTACAGCGATTAAGCCCTTTTGTGCGCCCGTGCTAATATTCCTGTAGTCACATCGTTATTATTTAAATGCCGCCTGATTTAAAGAGCCCTGAATCCGAATCATCCGGGAGATTGTACAACATTGCCTGTTCGTTTAACCAGTTAAATGAGGTGTTAATAGCGCAGCACAGTACCGATGGTGCAGGTAATGTGCTGTACAAGCTAACGCCCGACAGCTTGCAACTCAACGAAGCGACTTTTATAATTACATCGGTGCCGGGCACGGTAATGGTTGGCGTACGGCAGCATAACCACCAAATGCAGCTTACCTGCAATTGCATCCAGGCAGAAAATAAATTATGCAGCCACCAGGTACAGGCTTTACACACCTTAATTTACCAGATAGAATACCGGCAGTTTTTTGACGATGCGCTGCGCCGCCAAAGATTTCTTAAACTGGCGGCCGATTACGGCTTGGAGCATGAAGCCGACCCCGACCAGTTTTTTGAGTTGTTGTATGCCGATGGCAAGGTAACCGCCCAGCCCCGGCAAACGGCACTGTTGCCGGTAACCCGCATGAGCATGGCCGCCATCCGCGAATTACTGTTGCAGCCGGAGACGCCTAAGGTAGCCGATACCGAAGCCGACTTAAAACAGTGCTTGGTTATCCGGCAGCATAAATATTATAAGCAACTTGTTTTAGAGTTATACGATGCCGCTTTTAGTAAAGAGGGGCGGGTTAAAAACCCATTGCTGCCTTTAAATGCACTGGAGCTGGTATGGGAAAGTGACGACCCTTTGGAGATTAAATTTTTTACGGCCGTTGCACGTTTTCAAAATAATATGGATGGCAAGATAACCACCTCCGGGTTAAACAGCCTCAAAGCAGCGGTTGCCAATCCATTAGGCTTGCCTTGTTACCTGCATCGCTCACAAGTGTCAGAAAAGGTGGTGTCTGCTGCACTTGCTCCGGTTAAGCTCAGTAAAATCGAAAACCGTATTTCGCTTAATGTAAACAAAGAGGGGCAGTTTTACTCGGTTTCGGCTACACTTAAAATTGAGGATGATTATCATGAGCTTGCCGAATTGCAGGTGCGCTTCGGTTATTTTATTGAGTTGAACGATACGCTGTACCTGGCTAAAGATATGCCGATGCTGGGCGCTATCCAGTTTTTTAGCCGCCGGGGCAAGCAGGTGCTGGTGCATCAATCGCGTTTTGAGCAGTTCAGGGCACAGGTGTTAAGCGGATTGGAAGAGCGTACTGCCATAACTTACCATCACATACCCGAAGCCACACCGCAGCAAATCACCGAAAATGGATTCGACAAAACCATCGAAAAAATTATCTACTTATCCGATTTTGGCCAGCACGTGATGATTGTTCCAGTGATGCGATACGGCGAAATTGAGATACCTATACGCACTCAAAAGCCCATACATGGCATTGATGCCCATGGCAATTATTTTACTGTGCGTAGGGATAATGATGCTGAGCTGCAATTTACAGCCATGCTGCTCAAGCAACATCAATATTTTGAAGAGCAGTTGACGGATGACCTGCAATATTTTTACCTGCACAAACGCCGGTTTTTAGATGAGAACTGGTTTTTAAATGCCTTTGAAGAATGGTTTGCCAACGACATTACCATATTAGGATTTAATGAATTGAGCGGCAACAAGTTCAACCCTCATAAAGTAAAAATAGATGTAAAGGTGCTGAGCGGCATCAACTGGTTCAACACGGTGATTAACGCACGCTTCGGTAAGCGTAAAGTCTCCTTAAAGCATTTGCACAAAGCTATCCGCAACAAAACCAAGTTTGTGCAACTGGACGATGGCACTTTAGGCATATTGCCTAAGGAGTGGATTGAGCAGTTTTCTAAATACTTTAATGCCGGCGAAGTTGTTAGTGATGATACGTTGCAAACCGCCAAAACCAATTACACCGCCATTACCGAATGGTATGATGATGGTATGCTGGATGAGGAGGTAAAACAGGAACTCAAAACCTATCGCCAAAAGTTAGCGGAGTTTGATGTAAATAAAACGGTGGCCGTGCCTCCGGGACTAAAAACAGAATTGCGGCACTACCAGCAAGAGGGCTTAAACTGGCTTAATTTTTTAGACGATTTGAATTTTGGCGGTTGTTTGGCCGATGACATGGGCCTGGGCAAAACCATACAAATCATTGCTTTTATTTTGTTGCAGCGCCGAAAGGTAAGCAGCAATAACAATTTGCTGGTGGTACCTACCTCGCTCATTTTTAACTGGCAAGCCGAGTTGCAGCGCTTTGCGCCATCCATAAAAGTACACACTATATATGGTGCCGAGCGCCTAAAAACCACCGAGCACCTTGGCGATTACGAATTAGTAATTACCTCGTATGGTATACTGCTGGCTGATATCAGCTATCTGAAAGAACACCACTTTAATTATGTGTTTTTAGATGAGTCGCAGAACATTAAAAATCCGGGTTCGCAGCGGTACAAGGCGGTGAGGCTGCTGCAGTCGCGCAATAAGATAGCCATTACCGGTACGCCTGTCGAAAATAATACTTTCGATTTGTTTAGCCAGTTATCGTTTGCCTGTCCGGGCCTGTTGGGCAGCAAGCAGTATTTTAAAGATATTTACTCGCAACCTATTGATAAGTTTAAGATAGATAAACGCACCTACGAGTTGCAGCAAAAAATCCGCCCATTCATTTTGCGTCGCACTAAAGATGAAGTAGCTGCAGAACTGCCCGAAAAAACAGAAATGATTTTATACTGCGCCATGCAGGATGAACAGCGCAAGGTGTACGACGCGTACGAAAAAGAATTCCGGGAATTCATTTCTGCCACTACGCAGGAGGAGTTACCTAAAAAGTCGATGTACGTGCTTAAAGGGCTTACCCGCTTACGGCAAATTTGTGATTCGCCGCTATTAATTAAAGGTGAGAAATTGCCGGGCAAGGTATCGGCTAAAATTGACACCTTGATGGAGCAGATACAAAGCAAATCGCGCCAGCATAAAATATTGGTGTTTTCGCAATTTGTAGGGATGCTTGATTTGATTGCTGATGAATTGCGTAAACAAAATATCCGTTACACCATGCTAACCGGCAGTAGCCGCAACCGCGAGGCCGTGGTAAACGATTTTCAGGAAAACGACGAGGTGCGGGTATTTTTGGTGAGCCTCAAAGCCGGCGGCTCGGGACTAAATTTAACCGCTGCTGATTACGTTTACCTGATGGAGCCCTGGTGGAACCCGGCTATCGAAAATCAGGCTATCGACCGTATTTACCGTATCGGGCAAAAGAAAAATGTGGTAGCCGTGCGCCTGATTTGCCCGGATACAGTCGAAGAAAAGATGATGATATTGCAGCAAAGCAAAAGAGAAATCAGCGAAATTTTAATCAGTTCGGGCAACCCCATTAATCAGCTTTCGCAAAGCGATTTGCTGAGTCTGTTAAAGCCTCTGTAACAGCGTAACTAATTTGTTGCGCGTGTTGTGTGCTATCTGTTTCGGGTTCCGGATAATTAAGGTTTAGATGTTGGGGTTGCTCTGTAAATTATTGATAGAGAAGTTGTAAGCGTATTGGTGTCAATATAAAGATTGTTACAGATATCGCAAATTCAACTCGTATTTTAGCTTGATGTCTGCAATTAAGTAGATACATCTGTCGTTACTCCTTAGTGTGCTTACGGTTTTATAGCTGTAAGTTTTATTTTTACGCAAACTATATCCCTATGCAATTATCAACAAAAACTATTCTGCTGGCCGGTTTATGTGCTGCTTTAACCGTGACATCATGTAAAACCAAAAAAGCCATAGTGAAACCTGCTGAGCCTGCTCCGGCAGCACCAGCCCCGCCGCCAACGCCACCTGCACAACCTGCCGAACAACCAAAAGAAGAACCGGCTCCGCCACCAGCAGCGCCAAACTTTAACTTCAGCAATATTCAGTTCGAATTTAACTCCGGTGTGCTGAAAACAAGTTCTTACGGTACGCTGGATAAAATTGTAGCCGAGATGAGAAAAGACCCGAACGCCAAATTTATAATTAACGGGCACTCATCAGCCGAAGGCAGCGCTGCTCACAACCTGTCATTGTCTGAAGACCGTGCAAATGCTGTAAAAGGATATTTGACCAATGCAGGCATCAACGGTAGCAACCTGGAGGTGAAAGGATGGGGCGAAAGCAAACCATTAACCAACAACACCACCGAAGAAGGCCGCAGCCTTAACCGGAGGGTTGAGATTAAAGTGATGTAATTAACTGTATTAACAACATACAAATGGCTCTGCTTTTAAAAAGGCAGGGCCGTTTTGCATTTAATGGTTTTAGGGAAGAACAATAGAAAGTAGAAAAAATGCACCTAAAATCATTTCTTAATGTACGTTAAGAGTAAACCGTGCGGTAGTGCCGACATTTGAATCATCAAACAACAAAACAATGAAAGTAGTTGCCCACATCATCGCTTTAGGTTTTCCGGACAGTAATCCGATACAAATATCGGCTGCTTTGTGCATGAGCGTAAAGTACCTGCAAACCAATTGGGAAAAGATAAAACAACGTACCCAATCTCACTAAGTAATCACAAAACCATCATCATAAATTTAAAATATCAACATCATGGAAAATTCAATCAACGGCATCCATCATATCACCGCTATTGCCGGTAATGCCCAACGTAATTATAATTTCTATTCAAAAATATTAGGTCTGCGACTGGTTAAAAAAACAGTAAACTTTGATGACCCTGAAACTTATCATTTATACTATGGCGATGAGCAAGGTTCGCCCGGTACTATACTAACCTTCTTCCCTTGGGAAAACATTATGGCCGGCCGGAGAGGCAGTCGTCAGGCTACCGAAATTGGTTATTCAGTACCCGAAAACAGTTTTGATTTTTGGCTGAAACGTTTTGAGCAGCACAATGTAACTTATAACAAAGTAGCCGAAAAATTTGGTGAGCCTTACTTAACCTTTTTAGACCCCGACGGTTTGAAACTGGAACTGATTGCCTCTAAAACCGCAGATAACCGCTTGCCATGGGAAACTGACGATGTGAAGGCTGAAAACGCAACTAAAGGCTTTCATAACGTAACCATTACCACCAACAAAATGCAGCCCACTGCCGATATTTTAACCGGCGTATTTGGTTACCGCTTGTTAGAGCAGCATGTGAACCGCTACCGCTTTGTAACTGATGCGGTAGACAATGCCAACATTGTGGACCTGGTAGAAGTACCCGGCGAACATGCCGGACACGTTGCCGGTGGCTCGGTACACCACGTAGCCTTTAGAGTTAAAAACGAGGACATATTGATGCAATACCGCGACAAGATTGAAGCCCTGGGTTTGCACATTACCGACAAGATTGACCGTAACTACTTTTATTCACTCTACTTCCGCGAACCGGGTGGTGTATTGTTCGAAATAGCCACCGATAACCCTGGCTTTAGCGTAGATGAGCCGGTGAATGAATTAGGTACGCATTTAAAACTGCCTGCCCAATATGAGCAATACCGCAGCAGTATTGAAACTACTTTACCTAAATTGGTTTAATGATGTATACACACAGCATACAATATAAAACAGCCGGTACCCCGGCGGCACAAGCCAAAGGGGCGCTGGTAATGCTACACGGCCGCGGCGGCACTGTAGCCAATATCATTAGCCTGGCTCGTGAACTCGACGCAGAAGGTTTGGCTATTTACGCTCCCGAAGCTACCAATAACAGCTGGTACCCATACAGTTTTATGGCACCCGAAAATCAAAACCAACCGGCGTTAAATTCGGCACTGGAAGTAATTGACCAACTGGTAGCGAAAATTAAAGCTGACGGCATACCGGCTAATCGCATTTACTTTATGGGATTTTCGCAGGGGGCTTGTTTAACGCTGGAATACATTGCACGCCATGCACAAGCCTTTGGTGGTGCCGTTGCATTTACCGGCGGATTGATAGGCGAAGAATTGATGCCGGAACGCTACCAGGGTAATTTTGAAAACACTCCGGTTTTAATCACCACCGGCAACCCCGACCCGCATGTGCCGCTGCACCGGGTAGAAGAAAGCGTGGCATTGCTCAAAAAACTCGATGCGCAGGTAAAGCTTAAAGTTTACCCCGGTCGGCCGCATACCATTACCATGCCCGAGATTGAACTGGCCAACGACTTGCTATCAGGCCGGTTAGTTTAAAACCTAAAAATTGCAATCATGAATTTCGAAGACATTCCTTTAGTAAACAATGAGGCTATCCATCATTTTGAGCTGACTATTGACGGGCAGCAGGCTTTTATAGACTACAAGCGCAAGGACAATAAAATATACCTGATTCATACAGAAGTGCCCGAAATACTAAAGGGAACAGGTGCTGCGGAGGCAATTGTAACTAAAGCTTTTCACTTTATCGAAGAGCATCAGCTCAAACTGGTACCGCTTTGTTCATATGTACAGGTTTATTTAAAACGCCATCCTGAATGGAACAGGCTACTGGCTTAAATAGCATCGTCATCATGCAAACTTTTAAAGTAACACGCGTTTACACCGGTGCTGACGGGCATAGCCATTTTGATATAGTCGAATATCCCTTAACCGATGCCGGGCCGATTGGTTCTTTATCAGAAAAGGTTGAGGTGAGCCAGTTGATTTTTAGAAAGGTGCCGCCCGGTTATGACGATTGGCACAATGCGCCGCAAAAGCAGTTTGTGGTATTGCTGAACGGTGGCGTAGAGATTGAAACTTCGTTTGGCGAAAAACGAAGTTTTGAACAAGGGGAGATATTGCTGATGGAAGATACAACAGGCAAAGGTCACCGGAGCCGTAACTTGCTGCCGCAACAACGAACTTCGCTCTTTATCACTTTAGAATAATCAACATCAGGCCCGGTACTATTGGTATCGGGCTTTGTTGTTTTGTTACGATTTAGCTACATAGCAATAGCCATGAGCGCTATTATAACCGCAATTTGTATATTTAGACACTTTAAGCTTTCTATCTATGGAGCAGGTAACGGTAAGCTGGTTACAAACTATTGAAACCCTGCAGGGTGTGCCTGATGAGCAACTGCAATGGCTGATAGACCACAGCATAACGCAGCAGTATAACGACGGCGACTACATTTTTAAACGCGATGAACCGCTGAGTGGCACCTACTTTCTTTTTTCAGGAAAGCTACGGCTGTACCGCTGGCAAAATGGTGTGCGTACCGAGCTGGTTACGATGCACGAGCGTGAAATTACCGGCTTCTTACCTTACTCCAGGGGTAAGGTAGCTTTTGGTGATGGTGTGGCTGTTGGGCCAACGGTAATCATGACTTTACCGGTTGACCAATGTCCTGAGCTGATTAAAACTTACTACGAGTTAACCCAAGCATTAGTAAGTATTATGAGCAACCGGGTGCGCGAATCGACCGCGCTAATGCAGCAAAACGAAAAGATGATGGCCTTGGGTAAGCTTTCGGCCGGTTTAGCGCACGAACTTAACAATCCGGCGGCATCCATTGTGCGTAATGCAGCTTCATTAAAAAAGCATCTGCAGTCGCAACCCGACTTGTTTGCCAAGCTGGTAGCCGTACACATGGATGTTGACCGTGTGGGTATGGTTAAGGCTGAAATTACCCGAATTTTAGACCGCGAAAATACTACCCGTTTAAGCCTGCGCGAGCGAAGCCAGCTGGAAAGTGATATGGCCGAATGGCTGGATGATCACGAAATCGCCAACCCTGATGAAATTTCCGAAAACCTGGTAAGCTACGGTTTCAGCATCGATGATTTAGGCAGCATTTGCCGCCACATGACATCTGAAGCTGCTACGCCCGTTTTTGAATGGATACACGACACATTGCTGTCGGCTAAAATGGTGGCAGATATTCATGACGCTTCGCAACGTATTGCTTCGCTCATCACGTCTATCAAAACCTTTACCCACATGGACAGGGGCCAGGATAAGCAGTTTACCCCCGTCGAAACCGGTTTGCACAACACGCTTACCATGCTGGGGCACAAATTAAATGAGTGCAAAGTGAAGGTAGTGGAGCAGTACGATCCTGAACTGCCACCTATCAATATGCTGGTAGGAGAGCTAAACCAGGTATGGACCAACTTAATTGACAACGCCGTTGACGCCATGGAATCCAATGGAGGAGGAACCCTCACCATCAAAACCCGAAAAGACCGCGATTATGCCGAAATAGTGATTGCTGACGACGGTCCGGGTATTCCCGACGAAATTCAAAACCAGATATTTGACCCGTTTTTTACCACTAAAGCCATGGGAAAGGGTACCGGCATGGGGCTCGAGGTGGTGCAGCGCATCATTAAGCAACAGCACAATGGTTCTATCAAAGTAAAGAGCCAACCGGGGCATACCGAATTCATTGTCTGTATCCCTATCAACAACCGTTAAGTCAACCTTAGAATCAAAAAAAGAGATTATGAGTCGCCCTATAATATTTGCCATTGATGATGATTTACAGGTACTGCGTGCCATCACCCGCGATTTACGGCAGCAGTATGGCAAAGAGTATAAAATTATAAATACCGAATCTGCCAATGAGGCTTTAGATACCTTGGGAGAAATGAAAAATGCAGGCGACGTGGTGGCACTGTTTGTTAGCGACCAGCGGATGCCTGAAATGCCGGGTGTAGATTTTTTGCAAAAAGCCATGCAGATTTATCCGTCTGCCAAACGGGTATTGCTAACGGCTTACTCAGATACTGATGCAGCCATCAAGGCCATTAACGATGTGCAATTGGATTACTACCTCATGAAGCCCTGGGACCCGCCCGAGGATAAGCTGTACCCGGTAATTAATGATTTGCTGGACGACTGGCATGTGGATTACACACCGGAGTTTAAGGGTATTAAGCTGATGGGCTTCCAGTTTTCGCCACAGTCGCACGTGGTAAAAGACTACTTGAGCAGTAACCTCATACCGTACCAATGGCTGGACGTGGAACGCAATGAGGAGGCAAAAAAAATGTTTGCTATCAACAAGCTGACTAATGAAAACCTGCCTGTAGTTATTTATGAAGATGGCAGCTGCCAGCAAAAGCCAACCATCAGCCAGATTGCCGAAAAGCTGGGTATCAGTCCGCAACTCACCAAACAGATTTATGATGTAGTGATTATCGGCGCCGGCCCTGCAGGTCTGGCGGCATCGGTTTACGGTGCCTCCGAAGGTTTGCGTACATTGTTGATAGAGCGTAAGGCGCCGGGCGGTCAGGCCGGGTCAAGTTCGCGTATCGAAAATTACCTGGGCTTTCCGGCAGGGTTAAGCGGGGCCGATTTAACTCACCGTGCCATTAGCCAGGCCAGGCGCTTGGGTGCTGAGTTTTTATCGCCCCGAACGGTACATGATATTCAGGAACGCGACGGATATAAGTATATTATTCTGGATAATGGTTCTGAGATTATCAGCCGGTCTATCGTCATCACGACCGGGGTGGACTATCGCAAACTGGAGGTGCCCGGTATAGACCAGTTTACCGGTGCCGGCATTTATTACGGCGCTGCCATGACGGAGGCTGCCGCCTGTAAAGATAAGCCCGTGTATATTATTGGCGGAGGTAATTCCGCTGGACAGGCTGCTATGTACCTGTCTAAATTTGCTAAGCAGGTAAACATCGTTATCCGCCGTGAGGGCCTGGAAGCAACCATGTCGGCTTACCTGATTGAACAGATTGCCAACACGGCCAATATCACCATATTGCCGTTTACCGAAGTGATTGAGGCCAAAGGTCACAATTGCCTGGAAGAGCTTACCCTTATCAATGTAAACACCCGCGAAACGGTTACCGAAAAGGCAACGGCGCTTTATATTTTTATTGGTGCCAAGCCATACACCGATTGGGTGCAGATGGGCATCATTAAAAACAAAGGCCACTTTATAGAAACAGGCCGCGACTTGCATGGCCGCGAAGGTTTTGCCAAAAACTGGAAACTAAAACGCGACCCTTACCTGCTCGAAACCAGTTGTCCCGGCATATTTGCCGCCGGCGATGTAAGAGCCGGAGCCATGAACAGGGTTGCTTCTGCCGTAGGCGAAGGCTCAATGGCTATCAGTTTTGTGCACAAATACTTGGCGGATGTTTAGAGGCAAGCCAAAGTTTTAAATTATTCTTACAGCCATTTGCTTAGCAAGTGGCTTTTTTGTTGCCACAAAACTTACAGTCCCGAAAAGTAATCGTATCCCAGTTCGGCCCAATAATCGGGTGGGCGTTCGTTACTAAAAAATATGTTGCCAATTCGCTTTAAGTTTTTGATGCCATATTTGGTGGGGATGATGAGCCTTAAAGGTGCCCCATGTTCGGGCGGTAAAGGTTGCCCGCTTACCTCGTAACAAAGCAGCGTTTGCGGGTGCAGGGCACTTGGCATATCAATACCCACATAATACTTTTTATCAGGCGTGTTCAGTCCAACATAAGCCATAGCGGCCTGCTCGGTTAGGTTATAGTGTTTAACAAAATCGCTGAATTTTACACCGCCCCAATGGCTAATCTGGCTCCAGCCTTCTACGCATTTAAATTCAAAAGCAAACTCGGTTTTGGGCAGTTTTTTAATTTCGTCGAGGGTGATTTTGAAGCTTTCGGAGGCGGTTTTATAAACAGTTAATACCCAATCTTCCATTGGTTTTCCCTTAATGCCAATGTCGCCATTTACACGAGGTTTTTTGGCTGCCATAGCTTTGGGGTAAGTTTTTGATAAATGCTGAGGGCTTACGGCACGTTCAGCCAGCTCGCCATTAAAGTCCAAAACTTTCCTCAGCGGGGCACGGGCGCCGGCGGTAGAATCGGCAGCTGTTTCTTTAGGGGCATGATATAGCTTATCCCAACCCCAATACGCAAAAGCTCCACCGGCCAGTAGCGTGAGCGACGATATAAAGGTGCGCCGGTTGGCTTTACGGGCATCAAACGGTTCAACCTCTTTTGGTTGTTGTTGCTCAGTATTTTCAGGCGTTTCCATCGTCGTTGTCTCGTTTAGCTATAATTTTTGCCGTTGATGCATCGGTTACCTCAAAGCCCCGAACTATACTAATAAAATTTTGCCATCCGGCTAAAATTACCTGTACAATGTGTATCATGAAAAACAGGCAGTACAAAATAGTCAGGGTGAAATGGATAAGCCGTGCAGTTTTGTAACCGCCACATAACCAGACCAGCCAGTATAGTTGTGCCGGTTTATAAATGGCCAGCCCGGTAATCAGCGACCCTGCGCCCATCACAATAACGGCCGTGTAAGCAATGCGTTGGGCCGCATTATATTTGTTTTGTGGAGGCGCTGTTTTACGCAAATGTAAATCGTGTAACAGCACCAGCCAGGCTTCGCGCCAAGATGATTTTTTGGGCAGCAGATACCGCCACTCGCCCGAGATGGCCGTGTATAGCACATACAGCAATCCGTTTATGGCAAAAAGCCACATAAATACAAAATGGAAGGCCATTCCCTCGGCCAGCCTGCGCTTGATGTGATATTTCTGGTAAAACCACTCGGGGAAGAATTTAAAAAACGTATGCCCGAATAGTTTAATGGCATAAGGGTCGTACGCCCAATAAATCAGTAAGCCACTCCATATCATCACGGCCAGCAGCGGGAAATTAATCCAGTGAAACCACCGTATGGCTGCCGGGTGCTTATTGACTATGTACTTCATGGTGCTGTTATAACGTTATAAATGTTACAAAATTTTCGGAAATTACCTTCCTGCTAATTTAAACCCAATCGGTTTAAACAGAAGCTGGCATTATCATCAAAATAAAAGCCCCGATGCTGGTTTTATTCAACACCGGGGCTTCTATTGTAATATACGGATATTAGTCTACATCCAGTTTGCCTTCAATTGAGTCATCCAGCGTTTTGCCTAAAACGGCACCGGCGGCTTGTTTAATAAAAGCAATGGCGTTACCATGCTTGTTATCCCAATAGTAGCCCTCGCTTGGCTCTACCTTAATTACGGTAATGCGAGGGTCGTCTTCGCCTTCGGTAAACCAGGTTTTTAATAGTGGCTGCCAAAGCTCTTTAATTTTCTCTTTGTCTTTGCTTATTTCGGCGATGCCATAAACATTCAAAAAGTCTGAATGTGCCGAGCCCTGAAACAATAGGTGTACAAACGGGTCGTGAGAAATTTCTTCATTTTTGTGACTATCATCCGAACTTAAAAACCAAAAGTTGCCGTCGTCGTCAATTTTTTGCGGTGACATTGGGCGGGTTGAGAAAGGTACACCGGTTTTTATGTTAGAACAAAAAAAGCAGGTTTCGGCTTTTTCGGCCATTTCCTTAATCTTCTTTTTAGCTTCTTCGCCCTGCAGGTTTTTAAAGTTATCTTCGGGTTGTTGCTGATTAATGCTATCCATAATTATAAATGTTATTATATCGGTAAATGCATATCAATAACCAGCCGGTAACGCTTTTGTGTGCAACAAATTTGATTTATAAGCCAGCAGTGTAAACCTTAAATATCACCAGTTGCCAACAAGCGGCTTTGCTATTCAATCTGCCAGTCAATTGGTTCTTTACCCTGCGACTTCAATAAGTCGTTGGTTTTACTGAAATGCTTACATCCAAAAAAGCCGTTATCGGCCGAGTATGGCGAAGGGTGTGCCGCCTTCAGGATGTAATGTTTAGTGTCGTCAATCAGCTCTGATTTGGCTTGTGCAAATTTGCCCCATAACAAAAATACCACACCTTCTTTTTCTTCCGATATTTTGCGAATGACGGTATCGGTAAAAATCTCCCACCCTTTCTTTTGATGCGAACCCGGTTTGCCTGCCTGCACGGTAAGGGTTGCGTTAAGCAGCAACACACCCTGGTCGGCCCATTTAGTTAAATCGCCATGGTTGGGTAGGATAAAGCCTGGAATATCTGCTTGTAACTCTTTATAAATATTTTTTAAGGATGGTGGTACGGTAATGCCTTTTTGCACGGCAAATGAAAGTCCGAAAGCCTGATTAGCCCCATGGTAGGGGTCTTGGCCTAATATCACAGCTTTCAGGTTATCAAACGGGGTATGATTAAAGGCATTAAAAATATCGCTGCCTTTAGGATACACCTTGTGGCCGGCTTCTTTTTCCTCTTTTAAAAACTCTTTAAGCTTAATCATGTAGTCTTTTTCAAACTCATCATGAAGTATTTTAAGCCACGAGGCTTCTATCTCAACAGCCATATAATTTTTTGTTCGGTTAATTGCTTAAGCGTATAAATAAACGGATATTTGCACTTTATTACAAAAGTACAAACGATGTCAAATATTGTTCGGTTAGTAATTGCCTGTGTAGTAATGGGTGCAGGCGTTACCTTATGTGGGTTTGGTTTTTGGGGATGGGGGATACTGGTGTTTTTAATAGGCGGTTTAATATTGGCTACTTATTTCTTTAACGAGAATATGCTGATTGCACAATTTTACCTGCGTAAAGAAAACTCTGATGAGGCCGAAAAATGGCTATTAAGAATAACCGACTACGAAAAGCAGTTATTTAAAGGTCAGCACGGATATTATAACCTATTGCTGGGTTTAATTGAGTCGCGCAAAGCGCCGTTGAAGTCGGAGAAATACTTTAAGAAGGCAATTACGTTGGGCATGACCATGTCGCACAATACAGCACTGGCCAAATTAAGCTTAGCGGGTATTGCGATGGCTAAGCGTAACAAACGCGAAGCCCAACAGTATTTAAGCGAGGCCGCTAAAGATGATAAAAACAAGTTGCTGGCCGACCAGATTAAGATGATGAAAGGCCAGATGGCCCAGATGGATAAGCAGCAGGTGCAACGCGGCGGTTACCGCAACTTTTAAACCGGCGAAGTAGAAAAGAAATTAAATAAAGGCTTGAATAGAAATATTCAGGCCTTTATTTTTCGTCGATGCTGCTAAAATACTCAGGTTCGGTACTGCCATTATATCCGGTATC
>CAXYKR010000445.1:0-3045 GCA_964277815.1 uncultured Mucilaginibacter sp.
ACCTTTTTGATACTTTCTTTGATATTTTCGCCGCCGGTGCGCTCGGCTTCCAGCTTTTTCAAAATCTCATTGGCGCGGGTAAGAACCTTGTGCGGCATACCGGCCAATTTAGCCACATGGATACCAAAGCTATGTTCGCTGCCGCCCGGTACCAGTTTGCGCAAAAAGATGATTTGGTTACCAACCTCTTTGACGGTTACATTAAAATTTTTGATGCGGCCAAACATATTGGTGAGTTCGTTCAGCTCATGGTAATGGGTAGCAAACAGCGTTTTAGCTTTAGCGCCGGGATGGTTGTGCAGATACTCGGCTATAGCCCATGCAATAGATATACCATCATAAGTACTGGTACCACGCCCAATCTCGTCGAGCAATATTAAACTCCGGTTGCTCAGGTTATTCAGAATGCTGGCGGTTTCATTCATCTCTACCATAAAAGTAGACTCGCCCGACGATAAGTTATCTGATGCTCCAACACGGGTAAATACTTTATCTACCAAACCAATCATCGCCTGCTTAGCCGGTACAAAACAGCCCATCTGCGCCAGCAATACAATTAAGCCGGTTTGTCTTAACAAAGCTGACTTACCTGCCATATTTGGACCGGTGATAATGATAATCTGCTGGCTTTCCGAGTCCAGGTAAACGTCGTTGGTAATATACTCCTCGCCCGGCGGCAAATTCTTTTCAATCACCGGATGCCGACCGCCTTTAATATCAATCAGTAAGCCATCATTAATCTGTGGCTTTACATAATAGTTTTTGATAGAAACGGTAGCAAAGTTGAGCAGCACATCCAACCGGGCAATCAGTTGCGCATTGAGTTGTATAGGTTTGATATACTCAGTTAAAGCATATAGTAAATCGTTATACAACTGCGTTTCTAAGGCCAGTATTTTTTCTTCAGCACCTAAAATCTGCTCTTCGTATTCTTTAAGCTCAGGTGTAATGTAGCGCTCGGCATTAACCAGTGTTTGCTTGCGTATCCAGTCAGTGGGGACCTTATCGCGGTGCGCGTGGGTAACTTCCAGATAATAACCGAATACGTTATTGAAAGCTACTTTAAGCGACGGTATTCCGGTATGTTCTGCTTCGCGTTTCTGTATTTCGAGCAGATAACCTTTACCGCCAAAAGCAATCTTGCGCAAACGGTCGAGTTCTTCATGTATGCCCTCGGCCATTACACCACCTTTAACCAACTGTACCGGCGGCTCGGCATGTAGTTCGCGGCCTATTTTTTCGCAAATGTAATCGCACGGGTTAAGCTGATTGCCTATAGCCATCAGCGCCTCGCTACCCTGCCCCTGCTGGATACACATCAGTTTAATGTTGCCGATAGCCTGCAAAGCTTTGCGTAACTGGCAAACCTCGCGCGGATTGGCTTTCTGTAAACCAATTTTGCTGATGAGCCTTTCTAAATCGCCTATCTGCCGTATGCAGCTTTGCAAATCATCGCGAAGCTCCTCGTGGTTAATAAGATGTTGCACCACATTCAGGCGGTCCTGAATAGGTTTAAGTTCTTTCAGCGGCATCACTATCCATCTGCGCAGCAGTCGCGCGCCCATTGGCGAGCAGGTATGGTCGAGCACGTCTACCAGTGTTATGGCATTTTCGTTAGCCGAGCCCACCAGTTCCAGGTTACGAATACTGAACCGGTCGAGCCACAAATAGCGGTCTTCCTCAATACGGCTGATGGCACTGATATGCGTTAAATTGCGGTGTTCTGTCTCGTTTAAATAGTGCAATGCCACACCGGCAGCCACAATGCCCAAACCTAACTTTTCGATACCGAAACCTTTGAGTGATTTTACGCCGAAGTGCTTAGTCAGGGTTTCGTATGGGTAATCGCCACTATAAGCCCAATCATCGAGCATGTAGGTATAATAACCTTCACCAAACTTGTCGGTAAAATCACGCTTACAACTCTTGGGGAAAATAATTTCGCTCGGGCTAAACGACTGTAACAGCTTGTCAATATAATCGGCATTACCCTGTGCTGTTAAAAACTCGCCGGTGGATATATCAATAAAAGCGATACCCAAACTGCTCTTCTCAAAATAAACAGAAGCCAGGTAGTTGTTGCTTTTTTGCTGCAGGATGTTATCGCTCACCGCCACGCCTGGCGTAACCAACTCGGTTACGCCCCGCTTCACGATGGTTTTAGTCATTTTCGGGTCTTCCAACTGGTCGCAGATAGCTACCCGTTGCCCGGCCCGAACCAGTTTGGGCAGGTAGGTTTCGAGCGAGTGGTGCGGAAAGCCTGCAAGCTCGATGTGTGTAGCAGCACCATTGGCCCGGCGGGTGAGCACAATGCCTAAAATACCGGCTGTTTTAACGGCATCTTCGCCAAAGGTTTCGTAAAAATCGCCTACGCGAAACAGTAACAAGGCCCCCGGATATTTGGCCTTGATTTGATTGTACTGCTGCATCAGCGGCGTTTCTTTGGTAGCGTTTTTGCCCAAGCGTCTTAAAATTTAATAAACGGTAAAATTACGGCTTTGCGGTCTACTTAAAGTTCAATGTTGAAAATTTGTAAAATGTTAATGCTCTGTTAAAACGAAAAAACCGACGCAGTATAGCTGTTGCGTCGGCTCTAGTTACTCGTTACGGTTAATCTAACCTGATTAACGACTACCTAATTTTTCAAACCAATAATATGCCCCGAATAATTAGTCAGCATTTGATTGTCAACAAAAAAATTAATACTTAATACAGATCGATAATCGCCGCTTATATTGGGATTTTGTATTTGCGTCAGGTTACCGGTTGATGTGGTGGTATACTTGTAAACAAAACCTTTGTTGGTGGTGATAGTAACATCGGTACCGGCCGGTAAAATACCCAACGCTTTGGTTTCTTTACTATTTTCAATTACGGTAACCGACGGGGCACCTGTATCAAATAGCACTAATGCCGCGGTTGATGTTGACCCATAAGTGATAGTTGCCGGGATGTTTGGCGAATACCCGCCTGTAGAATAACTGGTAAGTGGGTGCATCACAAAGCCGGAAGCAGTCGCTAAATCGTCAGGCACTAAACCGATGG
>CAXYKR010000446.1:0-7075 GCA_964277815.1 uncultured Mucilaginibacter sp.
CATGTCCTTCGACTACCAGCAGCCCGATGCTTCCGGGCATTTCGGCCCCTACGGCGGCAGCTTCGCCAGCGAAACGCTGACCCATGCGATCGACGAACTGCGCGCCGCCTACGCGCGCTACCGCGACGACCCGGAGTTCCTCGCCGAATTCCGCTACGAGCTCGCGCATTTGTAACGACATATCCTGCGCCGGTACGTCGCCGGTGGTATATTTGGCGCCAAACAACACGGCCTTAATCATCTTTTCTATAGCCAAGGTAATGGCCTGATGAACTTTTTCGGGAATGTATTCATTGATTTTACTTTGTACCGTTTTAGACAACTTATCGGTAAACGAAGGTTTCTTTTGCATCCGGTGCTGCCAAAACTGTAACTGAATGTGCGCTTGTTGTTCGTAGATAGTCATGATGCTGCAATTAAGCATTTATTTGGCTTAACCTTAGCTCATACAGGTAGCAGTCCGAAATTGTTCGCCATGAAAGCGACGTTGGTAATAATGCGCTGCTATGAGATAATTCCATAACCGTTTGTTTCTGCTTTAAGCGGCCAGATGCCAAACATAGAAATCGGTTAATTTGTCCTCATTAAAAGATTCAGCAGATGGCTTAGAGATTGCGTCCTAAAATAAACAGCAACAACAAAGGACAGAAAACAACAGTACCAATGACAAGTAACATGACACCCACCAACGTCTTTTTTACGGTAAGCAGAGTAATGAATGTGGTAGGCATAGGTTACATCATCACCGGCAACCCGGTTAACGGCGAAGTGAAGCCTGGAGCAGTCATCAAATCAGACAACCATGAGGCTTGTTTTGTAATTGACGCTGTTGAACAAATTGAATATGCCGAGAGTGACAATGCAGAAACTGCACTGATTTTAGAGGATGTAAAAGTTGATGCTGTAGAACTTTTGTTAGCTATAGAGCCGGGACAAGTTTTGATTATCAACCTTTCTTGAATTCAACTATTCTTACGATAAAAAGATAGAAACATTCCTTTGGCCACGGGAAGAAAGCCCGCCGATGAAACCCGTAAACACGTTGATTTAATAGGTGGTTATGCTTATACTGATGTAGATTGATTTAAAAAAAATGTGCAAAGCACAAAGCCCGGCGACACCATGTCACCGGGCTTTGTTTTTGTGACTACGGTAAGCTTAATTTATCTTAAGTCCACAATCTCTACTCCTGGATGCGCTTTTGCATTATACGTAAATACATCTGCACTTACGGCCGGATTAGGTGTCAGGCTGTTAATGGTATACACATAACGGCTGCCATTTTTATCAAACAGTTGTGCGCTGTAAATTTGCTTTTTGGAGGCATCAATCAACAGCTTTACTTTAAAAATATTTTGCTTGATATCCACAGGCGTTAGCTCAATAGCCTGGTAACTTTTACCACCCTGCTTTTGCAAACCGGTATAAATGTATTTATACCCTTTTTCGTAAATGGTGAAAACCTGTGCCGGGTTGAGTCCCTCCGTATTATTTTTAACGTCATTTACCTGCACTTCTTTTTCGCGGGGAAGATAAGTCCACAAGGTTTTACCATCGCTGGTAATCTCCTGTGCAACGGCAGTTTTAGCGGCATTACCGTAAACGGTTAATTTATACTTGTTGGTTTTAGCCTGTGTATATAGCGTGCCCGACTGTGTTTGGTTAACCTTATCCTGCGGACTTTGAATATTAATGGTAAAATCACTTTTAACCGTATTGTACGAGCGGTATTTCTGGCTTACGCCATTGAGTATACTTTTGGCCTGTGCATCCTGCTGAGCAAAAGCTGCCGAAACAGGTGCCATGGTTAACATTAAATAAGCAAATATTTTCTTCATAAGGTATTTGTTCTGTTGTTATAACCTTGATTGCAATCAAGGTTTGTTGTTTTTTACAATTGATGGTTAGAACAACAGAAGCAGTGCTAAGTTTAACCGCGTGCAGATTTTTGTATTTCTTCCAGATGGCGTTCCAGACTATACTCGTCCGGATATAAAACCTCACGGGCTTTGCTGCCTTCAAATGGACCAACAATGCCGGCCGCTTCTAACTGGTCGATAATTCGGCCAGCGCGATTGTACCCTAATTTCAATTTACGTTGTACCAAAGATGTAGACCCCTGTTGATGCAAAACAATTAAGCGGGCTGCATCCTCAAACATTGGGTCGCGGTCGTCCGGGTCAAATTCTTTCGGGCTGTTCGCTTCGCCTTCCCCAACATATTCAGGCAGCATCATGGCGCTTGGATAACCGCGCTGGTTGCCAATAAAATCTGAAATTTTCTCTACCTCCGGTGTATCCACAAAGGCACACTGCAAACGGATTAAATCACTACCAGTCGACAGCAACATATCACCACGACCAATCAGCTGGTCGGCACCACCGGCATCCAGAATGGTTCGAGAGTCAATTTTAGATAATACCCTGAATGCTAAACGCGCCGGGAAGTTGGCCTTGATAGTACCCGTAATGATGTTTACCGAAGGGCGCTGTGTAGCAATAACCAGGTGTATACCTACCGCACGGGCTAACTGGGCCAAACGCGCAATCGGCATTTCCACCTCTTTACCAGCCGTCATCATCAGGTCGGCAAATTCATCCACAACCAGTACAATAAACGGTAGAAAGCGGTGACCATTCTCAGGGTTAAGCTTACGGTTTATAAACTTAGCGTTGTACTCTTTTAAGTTACGCACCTGCGCATCTTTCAGCAAATCATACCGCTGGTCCATCTCAATACAAAGAGAGTTCAGTGTGTTGATCACTTTTTTGGTATCGGTAATAATGGCATCAGCCTCGTCAGGCAGTTTGGCCAAAAAATGGCGCTCAATTTTACGGAACAGGGTCAATTCTACCTTTTTAGGGTCAACCATCACAAACTTAAGCTCGGCTGGGTGGCGTTTATAAAGCAGCGAAACCAATATGGCATTAATACCTACCGACTTACCCTGACCGGTAGCACCCGCCACCAACAAGTGAGGCATTTTGGCCAAATCGGCAATAAACACTTCATTGGAAATGGTTTTACCCAAAGCAATAGGCAAATCCATCGTCGTATTCTGAAACTTCTCGGTAGCCAGAACAGAACGCATCGACACCATTTCGGGATTTTGATTAGGTACCTCAATACCGATAGTACCCTTACCCGGCATCGGCGCAATGATACGGATACCTAAAGCCGCTAAGCTCAAAGCAATATCGTCTTCCAGGTTTTTAATCTTAGAGATACGCACACCTGGCGCCGGAATAATTTCATATAAAGTTACCGTAGGCCCGATGGTTGCCTTAATCTTATCAATTTCGATGTTGTAATGATTGAGCGTCTCAACAATTTTATTCTTGTTGGCTTCGAGCTCGCCGGCATCAACACTTACTTTATTGGTACCGTAATTTTCTAACAGTTCCAGCCCCGGATACTTGTAAGATGCCAGGTCGAGTTTAGGGTCAAAAGTGCCGAACTTTTCTACCAGGTCGTTGGCCGTAATTTCGGGAGCCTGTTCAATGCTCAACTCCGGTAAAGGGCGGGTATCTTCTACAACAAACGGAACTTCATCTTCCGGAACTTCGGCATCATCCAAATCATCTTCGGTAACGGCTGTGTTGGTTGGGCTCAACACGATAGGCTCATGAACAGGAGTATTTACTACAACAGCAGCCTGCGCTACAGCGTGAGGCATTACCGGCTCAGGCGAAACAGGCTCTACAACAGCAGGTTTGCTTAACGGCTCCTGGCGCAGGCGCTCGGACGCCGGTGCAGTTGCCGCAACGGTGGAAAAATCATCGTTGCGCATCCGATTATTGGCGCGAGGCCATTCCACCGGCTCAGAAAGCAACTCATCTTCCAGGTCAACACTCTCTGGAGATATTTTATCAACTGAATCAGGTTTTACTAAAATCCGTTTCGGACGTTCAGGTAATTTAAAATCAATATTGTAAGCAATAATTAGCACGGTTAAGGCCGCAAATACCAACAAACAACCGGTACCGGCCTGCCCTATCTGGGCATTTAGCAAACGCGTGCTCCAGTAACCAAATTCGCCCTCTAAGTAATGCGCGTAATCGCTTATAAAGCCATGCAAAAAACCGATAGCTATCGAGAAGAACACCAGGCTGAATAGCGAATAAGCCAGCATTTTGCCCATCGGAAATAAACGCACCTTAAACAGCATGCGGTAGCCGATTACAAAAAATATCATCACAAAGATGAACGATGCCACGCCGAACCACTCATACATAAATTGGTTAGCCAGCAAAGCGCCTAACTTACCCAACCAATTTTCGACCACCGGGTTAGTTACTCCATTATCTAAAAGTTCTTGCTCGGTTTTAAACAGGTTGCCCCAGCCGCCGTTGGCCTTGAGCACATAGCTTTGATCTGACTGCCAAGTAAATAAATAAGAAGTAAAGGCAATAAGAAAAAAAACAGAAATCACCAGGCATAAAAGGCCTATAATTTTAATGGCCCTGCCATCGCCGAAATTGAAGGTCGGCAAATTCTCCAGTTTACGTTTCATCACCCTTTCGCGCTCGGTACGCGCTCCCGTACCTTGTCGCGGACGGTTTTCATCCTTGAAAGAATTTGATTTAAACTGATTTCCTTTAGGCGGCATCTCTATCAACAGTTAAAGTACAAATATAAAGTTAATAGATAAGATTTGCATTTGGCACGATTTTTAATTTACTAATGTACAAACACTTGAATATGGGACGATTAGAATACTTAATTACTACTGGTGATGTAAATGCGCTTAACCAATTGTTAGCACAAAACCCTGATTTGGCTAAAACTACAATTGATGAAGATGTGTCGCCTTTGATGTTGTCTTGCTTTTATAAAAAGCCTGCTGCCACTTCAGTATTGCTTAGATACATTGATAAATTAGACATTTTTGAAGCTGCCGCAGCCGGAAAGTTTGATATCTTAGCGTATTTGGTGTATTCTAATCCCGAATTGGTACATACTTACAATGCAGACGGCTTTACACCGTTAGCCTTGGCCTGTTATTTTGGACAGTACGAAGCTGCACGTTACCTGTTATACAAAGGTGCCGATGTAAATCAGCCATTAAAAGGTGAGTCAGGTATCCGCCCTATTCACCTAGCTGTAGCAGGAAATCATCTGGATTTAGTGCGTATGTTATTAGAGCACAATGTACAGTTAAATGTACAACATGATACTGGAATTACTCCACTTCATTATGCTGCTAAACATGGTGACCCTGAGATGCTTATATTACTTTTAGAAGAAGGTGCCGACGTTGCCATAACCATGGAAGACGGCTCACTTCCGGCAGACTTAGCACGCGATAATGGTTATGAAGAAATAGCCGAAATACTAAGCCTTTAAAATCGACATCCCATATATATATTTTAAAGCCTTTAGCCTTTTTTGGTTAAGGGCTTTATTTTTTGCAATTACTTTTAAATTGCTATTCTGGCAAATCAATTTTTTTTGATGAAGCTAAAATTGTAAGTAAGGCTAACGATAAAGATATTGTGGCGTTTAATGAACACTTCGAACTGTTTAGATGTTAAACCAATCAACTTATTGAATATAAAATTATGAAGGCGGAAAAAATGGTGATGCTGACCGGTAAACAATACCAGGAAATTAAACAAGAGTTAGAGAATAAGTCTTCGTTTCAATACAATGTCGGTACTAACAGCAAGCCAGAGCTATTGAACATTACCGATATATACCTGGATACCGACCCCGAGTTTACCCGTAACCCAAAGCAATACGCAGAAGTAAGTAACGATAAATACGTACAGGTAAAGGTAGAATACGAAGAATAATTGCTTTACACGTATTGCCTTTTATCAGGTAAGCAGTCCGCGATTTTATTGCTCAGCTTTACGTAATTTTGCCGCGATGGTAAAGTTTATTTTTACGCTGCTGGTGACTTTCTTGATTAGCGTTTTTACTCATGCTCAAAACGCAGACACTGTACAGCAGGTCGTATCGGACCGGCAGAATAGTTTAGCGCAGCAGGCCAAACCTTATGTAATTTTGATTTCGGTGGATGGCATGCGGTATGATTACGCCAAGAAATACAATGCACGTCATTTATTAGCCTTAAGTGCCCAAGGTGTTAAAGCCAAGGCCATGCTGCCTTCTTATCCATCAATTACTTTCCCCAACCATTACACTTTAATTACCGGGCTTTACCCCGCACATACCGGACTGGTCTGCAACCGATTTTACGACCGAAGGCTTAATGCTTACTATTCGTCCAAGTCTGTTACTGCCACTGAAGCTCGCTGGTACGGTGGTACGCCTTTGTGGGTACTGGCCGAAAAGCAAAAAATGGTAACCGCCAGCTTTTATTGGGTTGGCTCGGATGCACCTATACAAGATATTTATCCCACCTATCGGTTTAAATATAATGAGCAAATCGGCATTAGTAGTCGCATTCAAACCGTTATCAATTGGCTCAAACTGCCTGTTGCAAAACGACCGCACTTCATCAGCCTGTACTTCCCGCAGGTAGATCATGCTGGTCATTACTTTGGTCCGGATGCTCTGCAAACCAGGCAGGCTGTTTTATTTATTGATTCGGCCATCAATGAGTTGCAAAAACAGGTTAAGCAAACGGGTTTAAATGTAAACTTCGTTTTGCTGTCGGACCATGGCATGGCTCACTCCAATAATAAAGAATTGCTCTCCATACCAGCAAGTGTAGACACTACCAAGTTCAGAATAACCGGCGAAGATGTACTGGTTGAGATTTACGCCAAAGATAGCACGGATACAAAATCTATCCAAAGCACCTATCAAGCACTCAAAAAAGAAAAGCATGAGCAATATGATGTTTACTTGAGAACCAATACCCCGCCCCACTGGCATTATAATAAAGCTAACGACAGGTACCACCGCATCGGCGATATTTTACTCGTACCCAAAGCGCCGAATGTTTTTATTTACAATGCTAACGCTAAGCACAATCCCGGCACTCACGGTTATGACCCCAAACTGGTACCCGAAATGAAAGCCAGCTTTTTTGCTTGGGGACCGGCGTTTAGAAAGCAAGCTGACATTGACGAGTTTGAAAACGTGGAGGTGTATCCGATGATTG
>CAXYKR010000447.1:0-4367 GCA_964277815.1 uncultured Mucilaginibacter sp.
GAAATATATAATATTTTTAATGAGCTTGTTCATTATAAGGGTGTTTGTACAGCAGCTGATGCGCTGTTAATGACTGTCAGAATATCCAGGTGAAAAACGATGCTAACCCTTGCAGATTAATCTTCGGTAAGTGCATTGTACAACAGCAACTGGTTTTTAGAAATCACCTTGTCGCCGGCTTTCAAACCCGAACCGATGTAGGCTGTATTTTCTACCGTTTTAATGACGTTAACCTCACGTACGGCCAGGTTACATTTGCCGTTGTAAACTACCACATAGTTTTTGCCACTGTCAAACACAACCGATTGGCTGGGTATGGCCAGTGCCTGGGCAGCTTCGTCATTTGATATCAGTACGTTGGTAAACATTTCAGGCTTTAACAGCATATCGGTATTAGGCAACGTAATACGTATAGTTAATACCTTACTATCCGGGTCAAGCACCGAGCCTACATTATTTACCTTGCCTACAAACACCTTATCCGGATAAGCCAGTGTAGTAATTTTGGCTTGGTAGCCGGTTTTTACCTTAGCAATATCGCTTTCAAAAACGTTAGCTTTAATCCAAACATCTTTCATATCCGATATGGTAAACAAGCTGTTGCTGTTATCCTGGCGGATAAAGTTGCCTTGGGTAATGTTTTTTTCTACAATGTAACCGCTGCGTGGCGCTTTTACTAATAAAGTACCTGATGCATTGGTGTTACCGCCACCATTAATGGCTATTTGCTCTTGTACCTTACGGTTGGCTGCAATGGCTTTGGTATAGTTTTCTTTAGCTTCAGTATAATCGCGCTCGCTTGATATACCGTTTTTATAAAGGTATTCAGCTTGTTGCAACTGGCGTTTAGCTACCGAAAGGTCGGCATTGGCCGAGGTCAGGTCAGAATAATTACCGGCCACATCGGCACTGCGTATCACGGCTAAAAGCTGCCCTTTAGTTACCTTGTCGCCTAGGGAAACATTTACGTTCATCACCTGACCACTGGCAAACGGAAATACTTTGACCACGTTATTTTCATCAAAAGATACTTCGCCGGTTAGCTTCAGTTCGTTTTTGATATCTGTTTCTTTGGCGGTATCAATGGTAATCATTTTAGCCAGCGAATCGCTTACACAAACCTGCTTGGTTTCCATGGTACCGGTCTTTTTTTCTTCGCACGAGGTAAGGCCTGCAATGCCGGCTACCATCATATATAAGATTGATTTTCTCATTTTCTTTTTTTGGTTATTGCGGTGCTTGTGGTCACCGTTATAGTGTGCTTGTTGGTTCAGTGTTTTATTGTGCCGGAATTACAGTGGTACCTACGGCATAATTTAAATCGGCAATAGACTTTTGCAGGTTGAGCTGCAGCTGTAAAATTTTGATTTTGGTTTCTTTGTAAGAGTCAAAAAAGTCTACAAACTCCGGCAAACTGATTTGCCGTTGCTGGAAGCTTTTAAGCATCGCGTTAAAAATCTGGTCGTAACGCTCGTAAAAGTCAGTCTGGTTTTTATCCAGCAATTGCTCGCTCAAACGGTACTGCTGTACGGCATTATACACCTGATTGGTCAGCTCCAGTTCGTTGTTTTTCACAATGTATTCCTGGCTTTGTGCCTGCAACTGAGCAGATTTGATATTGCCCTGATTACGGTTAAATAATGGCAGTGGGACGCTGACTTGCAAGCCCACATAATGCGGAGCGTAGCTGCTGTTCTGGTCGTAGCTGGCACCAATGGTTACGTCGGGCTTAGCCAAAGCCTTTTGCAAGGTCAGGTTATCCTGGTTTTGCAATAATGTAAACTTGTTTAAGCGGTAATCGGCCCTGGTATTTTTAGCTTGTTCGGCTAATGTTGCCGGGTTAAGTTCCAGGTCTTCGGGGGCAGGTGATATTATGGGTATAATAAACTGCGTTTCTTTAACCACCAAAACAGTTTTTAACTCGGTTTGCAGGTCGTTTAACTGGCGCTCATTTTCAACCAGCTCGTTTTGCAGGTTAAACAGCAGTGCTTTTAATCGTACTAAGTCTTTAAGTGAAGTATTGCCTGCTTTGTAAGCTTTATCGGTTGCGTTTACCAAGGCTGTTGCCGAAGTAATTTCGGTAGTATAAACCTGGCGCTGGGCAATGAGATTGGCAGCCTGAGCAAAATCGAGTTGCAGATTATAGCGCAGGTTACGCATCAAATCGTCAAAAGCAGCCTGTTGTATTTTTGCACCATCCTCGGCTACCCCGATTTGTTTGCCGCGTTTACCCGCAGTACGAATAAGCTGCGATAACTGAACAAATACCTGTCCCATATTACCGTTGTGATAAAAAAACTTTTTGGAGTTATCGGTAATATTCTGGTCGGTAGCTAATACAGGGTTATCCCATAAACCGGCTTGTTGTACCAGGGCTTGGGTGGCGTTTACATTGTACTTCTGGGCTAACAAGCTTAAGTTATTCTCCAGAAAAAGCTTTTCTGCGTCCTTGAAGCTGATGCGCAAACTATCGGTTTGGCTAAAAGCGCTCGAGGTCCCAAAACAAAAAAGTATCAAAAGTAGGGTTTTGAGGCCCTTGTGTGTGTTTGTCATTATACTTTGAACTTAGAAGGATGATTCAAAGCTAATGCGGCAGAATTAGACCTGCATTAAACCTACATTAGAACAACATTAGATTTTTAAATAGCTATTGTGAATTGATAATTAGCCTAAAATTAGAAATCTGTTATTATGTAACAAATTGATTTTCAGTTTAAATGAAGCCACTGGGTAATGCCCATATTTAATCGAATGCAAAGACGAAATAAAAAAATGCTTTACTAAGCCATTTTTTTGAATTTAACGATGAAAGAAGTACCCGTTGAACCGTCAGACTCTACCTGGATGGAGCCGTGACAAAGGTCGATGATTTTGTGAGTGATGAACAACCCGACGCCACTTCCCTGAATATGACGGGTACTTTCGGCTCTGTAGAACGACTTGAATATGTTGGCAATATCCTCGGGTTTTATACCCGGACCTGAGTCTGTTACGGTAATGACGATGTATTTATCCTGCGCCTCAAAATAAATGCTTACCGGGGCATCCTTGGAGTATTTGTAAGCGTTGTCAACAATATTGTTTAAGGCAATCATCAGCAGGGGCTTGTTACCTTGTATTATCAGCATATCCTCATCTTCCGGAAAATCAGCAAAGCGGATATTGAGTTTGTCTTCTCCCTTTTTTTCAATCCAATATTCATGCATCTCCCAAATCAACTCGTCCATGCGGGTGGGTTGCAAAACAGCTTTGGTATAATTGAAGTCAACTTGGGCCAGCTCCATCAAGCTGGATATGGTTAATTGCAGGTGCATGGCATCAGCAGAGATGGATTGCAATACCCGTTCATATTCCTGATTGGTGCGGGGTTGCTCTAAGGCTACATCGGCCTCGCCCATAATGCTGGTAAGCGGGGTGCGTAACTCGTGCGATGCGTTCGAAACAAAGCTTTGCTGTAACTCGAACGCATTCTCCAGCCGCTCGAGCAGACTGTTAAAGTTGCTGACCAGTTCGGCTATTTCGTCTTTATTTTTTTGCGGCGCAATGCGCAGGTGCAAATTACTGGAGCGTATCTGGGTAATCTGGGTGATGATGTTTTGTATAGGTGCCAGCATTTTCTTAGCAAACCACTGTCCCGCAAAAAACAGGATAGAGCTGAAGCACAAAAATAAAATCAGCGTAATTTTAGATAGCACGGCTATACGCGGCCAAAAGTTACGGTCGACCGCTGAAGCCAGAATGACGAAATTGCCCTGATTATCTTTTACATAACGGCCAACTACCTGCCGGTCGCCTTCCTCATACTCAATAAAACTATCTTTACGTACCTGCTCAATAATTTTATCGCTCCAGACTAAGTTACTGGTGGTATTAAAGGCGGCTTTGTTATTGTCGTTGTACACCCGGATAACCTCGTTGGGCAACCGCTCCAAATAGCGTTGCTGTACCTGCACCAGCGAGTCAGCGCCAATTTCATCAGCTTTTAGGTACAACTGGGTGGCTACGTTAATACGGTCGGCCAAACGTTTGTTAAAGTCGGCCTGCAAAAAATCAAACACGGCAAAAAACAGGGCTACCAGTACCAGCAGCAGTGCGCCGCAACTAATCAGGGTAAAGTATAGAGAAAGCCGTGTTTTTATTTTCATATAGGGCTATTGCTGTTCTCTCAAAATATAACCCATGCCAATCACCGTATTGATGAGCTTAGTATTAAAACCCTTCTGAATTTTATTACGGAGGTAATTTACATACACATCAACCATGTTGGTGCCGGTATCAAAGTGCAGTCCCCAAACTTTTTCGGTAATGTACTCGCGAGATAGCAGTTTGTTGGGGTTTCTCATAAACAGCTCGAGCAATACATACTC
>CAXYKR010000448.1:0-3664 GCA_964277815.1 uncultured Mucilaginibacter sp.
CAAAAAGGTATTGGCTACCTGGCGCAGGAAGCTTCCGTTTTCCGGAAACTTACGGTAGAAGATAACATCAAAGCCGTGCTCGAGATGGGCGGCATGAATAAGCAACAGCAAAAAGACAAGCTGGAAGAATTGATTGACGAATTCAGTTTGCATAAAGTGCGCAAAAACCGCGGCGATTTACTCTCGGGCGGGGAGCGGCGCCGTACCGAGATTGCACGCGCTTTGGCTGCTGAACCTAACTTTATTTTACTGGATGAGCCTTTTGCCGGTGTAGACCCTATCGCGGTAGAAGAAATTCAGAGCATGGTGGCGAAATTGAAACACCGCAACATCGGCATCCTGATTACCGATCACAACGTGCAGGAAACCTTATCCATTACAGACCGGGCTTACCTCCTGTTCGAAGGTAAAATTTTGGAGTCGGGTGTGCCCGAAGTGTTAGCCGCTAACGAGATGGTACGTAAAGTATACTTAGGGGCAAACTTTGTACTTAAAAGAAAAACTTTTGTTTAATTTGGTAGCCACACTATGACCATTATAAATTCTGTTGCTACCTGGTTCATGAAAAAGCGCATTCATCAGATTGAGCTTTTTATGAAATATCCCAATGAAGTTCAGGATGAATGGTTTAATCAGCTCATCATCAATGCCCAAGATACCGAATGGGGCCGTAAGCACCACTATCGCAGCATTGATACCTTGGCCGATTTTAAACAACGCGTACCCCTGCAAAACTACGATACACTAAAGCCATACATTGAGCGGATGCTCCAAGGTGAACAAAACGTATTGTGGCCGTCAGAAATCCGCTGGTTTGCCAAATCATCAGGTACCACCAGCGACCGCAGCAAGTTTATCCCGGTAAGCGAAGAGGCGTTGGAAGAATGCCATTTTAAGGGTGGCAAGGATATGCTGACCATTTACTGCAATAACCGACCGGATGCCCTGCTGTTTACCGGTAAGAGTTTGACGCTGGGTGGCAGCCACCAGATTGGCCAGTTGAATGCGGATATCTCCTTCGGAGACCTGTCGGCCGTTATTATGAAAAACCTGCCTTTATGGGCCGAGTTTTATCGTACCCCCGACCTCACCATTGCCCTGCTCGAAAACTTCGAGGAAAAGATAGAGAAGATGGCACATGCCACTAAAAACGTTAATGTAACCTGCATTAGCGGCGTGCCTACCTGGAATTTGCTCTTATTTAAACGCCTGTTAGAAATTACCGGTAAAAACAATTTGCTGGAGATATGGCCCAACCTGGAACTGTATTTTCATGGTGCGGTAAATTTTACGCCATACCGCGAGCAATTCAAAAAGCTCATCCCCAACGATGACATGTATTACCTGGAAACCTACAATGCATCGGAAGGCTTTTTTGGGATACAAGACCGGGAAGAACCCGGCGATATGCTGCTAATGTTGGATTATGGCATTTTTTACGAATTTTTGCCATTAGAGCGACTTAACGACGAAAACCCGGAAACGCTTACCTTAGATGAGGTGGAGTTGGATAAAAACTATGCGTTAATCATCAGTACCAACGCTGGTTTATGGCGGTACATGATTGGTGATACCGTTAAATTCACCTCGCTTAACCCATACCGTATCCAAATAACTGGGCGCACCCGCCACTACATCAACGCCTTTGGCGAAGAAGTAATTATAGACAATGCCGAACGCGCCCTGGCCGAAGCCTGCCGTCAAACCGAAGCTGTAATACGTGACTATACCGCAGCGCCCATTTACTTTACCGACAGCAAATGCGGAGGCCATGAATGGATTATTGAGTTTGAAAAAAAGCCTGCCGAGTTTGAGCGATTCATCGACCTGCTGGACGAAACCCTGCGCAAAGTAAACTCAGATTATGATGCCAAGCGTTTTAAAGACATGGCCCTGCGCCGCCCGCAGGTACATGCTGTACCCGAAAACACTTTTGTAAAATGGATGAAACTACGCGGGAAATTGGGCGGTCAGCATAAAGTACCACGTTTGGCCAACAACCGTGAGTACGTCGATAGCATTTTAGGTATGATTAGCCAGAAAGATCTCACGGTTTGCTGAAGCTTATTTTCACTTTGACAGTTTCCGGTTTTCCATCAGCGTTGGCTGTCCAGCCCTGGTAATTCTTGATTAATTCTATCGCTTTTGCATCCGCTTCAGCACTCAGGCTTTTAACTACCTTGATATCAGCAACCGAATTATCCTTATTTACGGTAAAGCGCACCTTAACTATGCCGGTTTTACCATCCGGGCTTTGTGCTTTTTCTTTCAGGTAATCATTAAACGCTTTCCAGCCGTTTACCGGCTGCGCTTTTTGCTGTTTCTTTGATAAAGCTGTTTCATCTAACGACTGCGTGCTTGCGCTCGCCCTATCTGATGTGCGCCCATAACCAACTACAATAACTTCACTTAATGCTTTATGATCTGCATTTAAAGCTATTTTCAGGCTGTCAGTTCCCTTTACCTTCAATTCTTTAGTATCGAAGCCGATATATGCAAATGTCAATTCTGCGTTCTTATCCGCATCTATAGTAAACCTGCCATTCACATCAGTGGTAACGGCTTTGTTGGTGCCTTTTACTCTTACCATCGCGCCGGGTATAGGTGATTGGTCATCTGCCGATACTACCCGTCCCTTAATTAAACTCTTTGGTTTAGTTTTGACAATGATGACTCCATTTGCGGCTCTCGAACCGTAGATAGCTGTTGCAGATGCATCTTTTAAAACATTGATGGAGGCAATATCAATTGGATTGATACTATCCATTCTTTCAACCGGTTTTCCATCTACAATAATCAATGGCTGCTGGTTTTTCGTAACACTGCTACTTCCACGTATTCTAATTCCCTCTGATAAACCGGGAACGCCGCTGCTGGTGGTTGTCTGTAGTCCTGCAATTTTATTGCTTAACAATGAATCGGAACGGCCGTATTTTACTGTCGTATTCTTAGCATTTCCTATACTTTGTGTTCGCTGAGCATCGAAATATCCTGATACACGCGCATCGTTTGATTGACCACCGAAGGTTATAGTGACTTTCGGCTTAACGTTATTATTAGTAGCCACCAAACTGGCACGACCTAACAATACATGCGTTCCTGAATCAGCTCCTTTAAACTTGGCCAATTTTGCCAAAACCATGCTTGTGCTGTCCACTTTTGCATTAGCCGCTAAATAGGGCTTTGCAAGTTTAGTTTTTAAACGCGGTTGGGTTGCCGCCCATCGAGGCGCTGCCGGTTTAAGCTCCGGTCGTACAATTTGAGGGGTTGGCTTTGTTATAGGTGCCGTAGGGGTTTTCACCACTTCGGTTTTGTCGGCAATGGGTATATCTTTTACAGAAGCCGATGGTTGGTTAAACAACCAATACCAGCTACCCACACCCACAAAAACAAGTACAGTGGCGGCAATGCTTAGCTTGGCAAATAAGCCCAAACGTTTTTGTTCAGGTTGTACACGCTGTTGTAAACGGCGGTTTAAATCTTGTAGATGAGCCGTTACCGGTACCGTTTTTTGAGCATAGCCTTCCAGTGCGTCCGCTAAAAACGGGTCGTCGAGTGCCTGGCGCTCCAGCTCGTGCATGGCACGGGCATCCAGCTCTCCGTTCAGGTACTTTTCAATTAGCAATATGTCGGGCTTGTTAACGCTCACTTTGCTTTTCTAAAC
>CAXYKR010000449.1:0-13741 GCA_964277815.1 uncultured Mucilaginibacter sp.
GGAAAGCGCTGTAATTAACGAATCAGACTTAAAAGGGAAAAACCTTGCGGTACCCTTTGCGCTTATATGTTCCCTGTTTTTTTTATGGGGCATGGTCCATAACACCGATGGTATTCTTATTCCTCACCTTAAAAAAGCTTGCCAGCTAACCAACGCACAATCTACGTTGGTAGATACCGCCGTTTATGCAGCGTATTTTTTAATGGCTATACCTGCGGGCATACTTCTCAGAAAGCTGGGTTACAAAAAAAGTATTCTGGTTGGGCTTTGTTTAGCTGCTGTAGGTGCGGCATTATTTATACCGGCTGCAAACGCACTTGCTTATACCGGCTTTTTAGGAGCTTTGTTTATCATAGGTTGCGGCATCGCTATATTAGAAACAGCCGCCAACCCTTACGCAGCTGTACTTGGCGACCCAGCCCAAGCTACTACCCGCCTAAATTTAGCGGCAGCTTTTAATGGTGTAGCAGCCATGGTAGGCCCTTTGGTAGGTACGCTGTTTATCCTTTCGGGTAAAAGCTTAACGCAGGCCCAACTTAATGCTATGCCATCTGCCGAGCGCACTGCATATCTGTTACATGAAGCATCTTCAGTAAAAGTGCCTTATGGCATATTAGCAGGTATACTGGTTTTGGTAGCTATATTATTCTGGTTAACCAAGCTGCCCGAAATTAAAAACGTAACCAAAGAAGAAACTACAGGTGGCAGTTTCCTGGGCACTTTAAGGCATAAACATTTAGCTTGGGGCGTTATTACCCAGTTTTTTTACGTAGGAGCACAAACCTGTGTAATTAGCTTTTTCATCAGGATGGCCATTCAGGGTGGAGGCTTTGATGAGAAAACCGCAGGATTTTGGCTGGCCGTATACGGCGCTTTTTTTGTTGGAGGGCGCTTTATTGGCACATTCATTTTACAGTACGTAAAAGCGCCTACGCTGCTTGCCATTTATGCGGTATCGGCTGCTGCTCTTTGCGGTCTTGCTATTTTAATTCAGGGCGTATTTGTGGTGTATTGTTTATGCGGTATTGGCTTCTTTATGTCGATTATGTTCCCCACCATATTCAGTTTAGGTATTGATGGCTTAGGCGAAGATACGGCTCCCGCCTCGTCATTTATGATTATGTCGATTGTAGGAGGAGCTATACTGCCGTACATTATGGGTATGGTGATTGACTTTAGTCATGATAAAATACAGCCGGGCTATATCATTCCACTGCTTTGTTTTCTCGTAATTCTATACTTCGGTTTGAGTGGTTACAAAATCAAAAAACGTTTAGCGTAATGGAACGCATTGTTGGTAAATATTATATCGAAACACCTTATGAACTGGAGAAGGCTGCGCAGGTTTTAGCCGGTGAGCAATCGAGCGGGACCTTTGTGGCCGTGCCCGGCGAAACCGAGGAACTGAAAGCACGCTTTGCCGCGCGCGTAGAGAAGATTATACCACTGGAATCGGTTAAAGAGCCTGCAATTCCGGGTGCTGTTTCTAAAAGCGGATTATATCACCGGGCTAATATTGAGGTGTCATGGTCGGTGGAGAACTTTGGTTACAACCTGCCGGTACTGATATCAACCCTGCAAGGCAACTTGTACGAGATTATCCAGTTTACCGGATTGAAGCTGATGGACATTGAATTGCCGCCATTTTACACCGAGCATTTCAAGGGGCCGCAATTTGGTATTGAGGGATGCCGCAGCTTAACCGGCGTACAAGGCCGTCCGTTGATTGGCACCATCATTAAACCCAGCATCGGCATGACGCCCGGGCAAACTGCCGAACTGGTAAAAACGCTGGCCGAAGCCGGTATCGATTTTGTAAAAGACGACGAGCTATTATCAGCCTCAGCTAATTCGAGTTTTGAAGACCGCGTGGATGCCATTATGCGTGTGATTAATGCCCATGCCGACAAAACCGGTAAAAAGGTAATGTATGCCTTTAACTTGAGCGACGAGGTAGACTCCATGCTTCGCCGGTACGAATACATAGTCAAAGCAGGAGGTACCTGCGCCATGGTAAGCTTGAATAGTGTAGGCTTATCGGGCGTTAAAAGGATATGCGATCAGCGCCAGTTGGCTATACACGGCCATCGCAACGGCTGGGGGATGCTGAACCGGCATCCGCTGCTGGGTATTGAGTTTCCGGCTTATCAAAAATTATGGCGATTGGCTGGTGTCGACCAGATTCACGTTAACGGCATACAAAACAAATTTTGGGAGTCGGATGATTCAGTGGTGCGGTCGATGGAAGCCTGCTTGCAACCGTTAGCTAACGGTACCACGGTATTGCCGGTCGTATCATCTGGCCAATGGGGCGGACAGGCGTTTGAAACTTATCGCCGTGTACCCACTACTGATTTACTGTATATGGCAGGCGGTGGCATTATGGCACATCCAGACGGTCCAACCGGCGGCGTAGTAGCCCTGCAGCAAGCATGGAGAGGCGCTGTTGATGGCCTGAGCCTGGAAGATGCCGCTGCAACATACCCCGAATTTAACAACTCGGTGAAAAAATTTGGTAATAAATAACCATGCATAAACACGAACGGTTACTGGCCTATTATGGAGATGATTTTACCGGCTCAACTGATGCGCTGGAGTTTCTAACCCGTGCCGGTATCAAGACTGTTTTATTTATGGAGCCGCCAACGGCAGCGCAATTAGAGCGATACGACGGTCTGCAAGCCATCGGTGTAGCAGGTCTTACCCGCTCTATGCCGCCCGGCGATATGGAGGCTACCTTACGGCCTGCCTTTGAAAGTTTAAGGTCACTCGGTGTACCACACGTACATTATAAAGTATGCTCTACCTTTGATTCCTCTCCGGTTATTGGCAGCATTGGCCGGGCTATCGAGGTTGGCGCTAATGTTTTTCAGGTGCCCTTCGTTCCATTATTAGTGGCAGCACCTGCTTTGGGCCGGTATTGCTTTTTCGGCAACCTGTTTGCCCGTATGGGTATCGGCAGTACCGGTCAGGTTTACCGATTAGACCGTCATCCATCCATGAGTAAACACCCGGTAACCCCGGCTCACGAAAGTGACCTGCGTTTGCATTTGGCCGAACAAACTGAATTAAGGATAGGATTAATAGACGTACTGCAATTGGCTCAGCCCTTTACGCAAGCGCAACAAGCGCTCAAAGACAGGATAGCCGAAGGCTGGGACATAATTTTGTTTGACGGGGGAGAAGAAGCACATTTAAATACCGTTGGTCACCTGATAGATGAGTATGCAAGCACTGAGCAACCCTTGTTTTCGGTTGGTTCTTCCGGCATTGAAATGGCGTTGGGTAATCATTGGAAAGCAATAGGCAAGATTCAGCCTAAAACTGATTTTGCACTGGCTGGAGAAGTGGAGAAACTGCTCGTGATTTCCGGTAGCTGTTCGCCGATTACATCCCGGCAAATCGAGGTAGCATTACAGCAGCACTTTGTCGAAATTATTATCGACACCGAGGGCTTAGCTTCTGGAAAGGATATAACGTCTGTTATCTCAACAAATATTCAGCAGGCTGTCGCTGTTTTGCAAGCCGGTAAAAGCGTGGTGGTACATACCGGTGGTAATAACCCGGATTGTGTGGATACGGCGCTTGATATGTTCATCAAAAAAGGATTAACACCTACCGAGATTCGCAGCAAAACAGCGCAACTCTATGGTACCGCCTTGGGCAGCATTGCTAACGCTGTAATAGCACAAACGGATGTAAAGCGCTTGCTGATTGCCGGCGGCGATACCTCAAGCTATGCAGCACGAGCTTTGGGTATTGAGGCGGTTGAGATGATAGCCCCCATCGTACCCGGTGCGCCCTTGTGTAAAGCCTACGCACCCGGTAAAGCGATTGACGGTTTGGAAGTGAACATCAAAGGCGGGCAGGTAGGTGATGAACAATATTTTTTAACGGTTTTAAAAGGAAAAGCAAATTAATATGGCAAAAACATTAGGATTAATCCATACCTCACATACACTGATACCGATATTTCAGCAACTGATAAAAGACAATTTACCCGGCGTAACAACTTTTAATATTGTTGACGACAGCTTGGTGCGCAACATCCGCGAACGCGGCGAACTAACACCTGCTATCAGCAAGCGGGTGGCCGATTATGTGGCTTCGGCCGAAGATTCGGGAGCTGATTATATCCTGGTAACCTGCTCGTCGCTTGGTGCAGCCGTTGAAGCAGCTGCTGAAAGCAGTAAAGTGCCGGTATTAAGGGTAGACCAGCCTATGGCCGACCTGGCGGTACAATCGGGCAAACATATCGGCGTTATTGCTACCTTATCAACCACCTTAGAGCCCACCAGCGATTTGGTGAAACGCAGAGCTGCCATAGCCGGTAAAGAAATAGAATTGGTGTCTAAATTGTGTGACGGCGCGTTTGAAGCCCTAATGAGTGGTGATGCAGATAAACACGATGCTATTGTGACTGCCGCCCTGCGCGAATTATCGGAGCAGGTAGACGTTATCTTACTGGCACAAGCTAGTATGGCCCGCGTAGTTGATGGGCTTGCCCCGGAAGATAAGAAAGTGCCTATCCTGGCCAGTCCGCCAAATGCCATCGAGTATATAGGCTCTGTTATATAAAATTCATCAATCAATGCAGTCAATCCGTAAAATATGCCTGACGCTTAGCGGTCTTGCGGCTATTGCCTTGCTATGGGGAATTTTAAGCCACCAAGCGCAATTATGGCAACCAGCGGCAGTTGGCTTCTGTTTACTGGGTGCTATTGGCCTGGGCGCGGTGCCTGCATTGTCCAGCTACCAATACACCGCCTGGATTATTACGGCAGTAGTAGCGGCTATGATTTATCCGTCGGCATTTTTAAAATGGGGCGGTTTCGACCTGCGTAATAAATGGCTCATTTTAATTGTGGTACAGATGGTGATGTTTGGTATGGGCATCCAGATGAGCCTGTGCGATTTTACGGGTTTGGGCAGTACGGGCAAAGGCGTATTGATTGGCTTAGCCTGCCATTTTACAGTGATGCCTTTAATGGGTTTTCTGCTAACCAAAATATTTCATTTTGAGCCTGAGATTGCCTCGGGTATTATTTTGATTGGGTCGTGTTCGAGTGGGTTGGCATCCAATGTGATGGTTTACCTGGCCAGGGCTAACCTGGTTTTATCGGTAACGGTAACTGCCATGGCCACTTTAGCTGCCCCGTTTTTGACACCCGTATTAATGAAACTGCTGGCAGGTACGCTCATCCAAATCAAATTCATCAGCATGATGATGGAAATCATCAAAATTGTTCTGGTACCTATCGGTGCGGCTTTGCTGCACGATTATTTAAAGGGTGCTGATGCTGCGGGGCGCAGAATGGTTTATATTATCGGTGCTGCCTGCCTGGCATATTTAGCGGCTTTACCTGCGGGATTATATCATTTTTACGAAATGCATTTTTCAGAAGCGGCGCTGCAATCGGCCGAGGTATTCGGCTTTTTAGTGGGCGCTTTTGTAGTAGGTATGGTTTATCATCAAATTTACAGAGCTAAGCCCGAGGTGGATAAATTTATCCCTTACCTGTCTATGTTCGGTATTGTTTACTTTACTGCCGTAACTACTGCCGCCGGTCGTGAAAACCTGCTGAATGTAGGTTTGCTGCTATTTCTGGCATCGGTAATACACAACAGCGCGGGGTATTTCTTTGGCTACTGGCTGAGTCGTTTGTTTAAGCTGGATAAAAACTCAGCACGCACGGTGGCTTTTGAGGTGGGTTTACAAAACGGCGGTATGGCCTCAGGCTTGGCGGGTACAATGGGTAAGCTTGCTACCGTTGGTTTGGCTGCTGCCGTGTTTAGCCCCTGGATGAATATTTCAGGCTCCCTGTTAGCCAACTACTGGCGCAGGCGTCCGGTTGAGCAGGAGGAGGGTGAAAATGCTTTAAGCCTTACTGAAAAGCATGAGATAATCAAGTAAAGTTGTGTGGACTTAGGTATTAAGGCTACCTATAATTTATCGCATAGAACATAGAAGCTCACTAAATACGCAATGTGTGAAGTCGAACTACAATCTATTAAAATCAAAAAGTGCCCTGTAATTAAATTACAAGGCACTTTTGGTATCTAAGTGATATGTTTAGTTATGCTAACACTTCTTTAACGCGTTCTGCAGCTTCTTTTAACAGGATAGCCGAGAATACTTTCAGACCTGAATTATCAATCAGTTCTTTAGCTTCTTTAGCGTTAGTGCCTTGTAAACGTACAATGATTGGCACCGGAATGTTACCAATTTCCTGGTAAGCATCAATTACACCTTGGGCAACACGGTCGCAACGTACAATACCACCAAAGATGTTGATTAAGATAGCCTTAACATTAGGGTCTTTTAAGATGATGTTGAAAGCAGCCTTAACAGTTTGTGCGTTAGCAGTACCGCCTACGTCCAAAAAGTTAGCAGGCTCGCCACCGGCAATCTTAATGATGTCCATAGTAGCCATCGCTAAACCGGCACCGTTTACCATACAACCAACGTTACCATCTAATTTAACATAGTTTAAGTTAGAGTGGCTGGCTTCAACCTCCATAGGGTCTTCCTCGTTAGTGTCGCGCAGTGCGGCATAATCCGGGTGACGGTAAAGCGCATTATCATCCAGGTTCACTTTAGCGTCAACCGCTAAAATTTTATTGTCTGATGTTTTTAATACCGGGTTAATTTCAAACTGCGAAGAGTCGGTTGCATCGTAAGCTTTGTATAAAGCGCCGATAAACTTAACCATGTCTTTAAAAGCTTCGCCGGATAAGCCCAGGTTAAAGGCAATTTTACGAGCCTGAAAACCTTGTAAACCTACTTTAGGGTCAATCTCTTCTTTATGTATCAGGTGAGGAGTAGAGTGAGCTACTTCTTCAATGTCCATACCACCTTCGGTAGAGTACATAATGATATTGCGGCCTGTAGCACGGTCAAGCAATACGCTCATGTAAAACTCTTTGGTTTCGCTATCGCCCGGGTAATAAACGTCTTGTGCAATTAATACTTTGTGTACTTTTTTTCCTTCCGGACCGGTTTGAGGAGTAACCAGTTGCATACCTAAAATAGCACCTGCTTTTTCTTTAACCTCATCAAGGTTTTTAGCTAATTTAACACCACCACCTTTACCACGGCCGCCGGCATGGATTTGGGCTTTAACAACTACCCAGCTCGAGCCGAAATCTTCTTTCATTTTTTGGGCAGCCTCAACAGCCTGTTCAACAGTATCGGCTACAATGCCTTCCTGTACCCGTACGCCAAAACTTTTTAGTATGGCTTTACCCTGATATTCGTGAATATTCATGTCTTGTGAAGAATTTGCGGTAAATCTACAATTTCAGTTGTATTTAAAAAACCCGATTGGACTTTTTATGCAAATACCGCAATCATGTGTTGTTTTACATTGCATAGATTAGCTTTTATTATGATAGGTATACACCTGCCAATAATAAACGCCGATTGCTCAACAGCTGATTAGGCAGGGCTGCGTTTTTTATCTATTTTTGCGCCATGCTGAAAGCGCTTGGTATTCAAAAATACTATAATAAGCTCCATATTTTGAAAGGGGTTGACCTGGAAGTAAATCAGGGCGAAATTGTAACTATTGTTGGAGCATCCGGTGCCGGCAAAAGCTCACTGCTCAACATCATTGGTACGCTGGATAAACCTGACAGCGGGCAACTGTTTATGGATGAATTGGAAATAAGCAAGCTGAGCAGCAAGCAGCTAAGCCACTTTCGCAACACCCAAATTGGTTTCATATTTCAGTTTCACCATTTGCTGGCCGAGTTTGATGCCATCGAGAATGTGTGTATACCGGCATTTATTGCGGGTACAGCCAAGGCAGATGCCCAAAAGCGTGCTGCCGAATTGCTGGATATGCTCGGCTTAAGCAGCCGCATGCATCACAAGCCTAACCAGCTTTCGGGCGGCGAGCAGCAGCGTGTGGCTGTAGCAAGGGCCTTGATAAATAAACCGGCACTGGTTTTGGCTGACGAACCATCGGGTAACCTCGACTCGGCCAACGCCCGCGATTTGCACGAACTGTTTATTAACCTGCGCAATAACTTTAATCAAACCTTCGTGATTGTTACCCACAATGAAGACCTGGCCGACTTATCAGACCGCAAGGTAGTGATGAAGGATGGGCTGATTGTGAACTAAATTATGGCATCCATTCTGATTACCGGGGCCAGCATGGCCAAAGCCTACCGGCTCAAAAATAGCTTACCCGTTGCTGATGTGATTTTGGGCGATTATCTGGATTTGCCCGAGGTGATGATTAAATCCGGGCAAATGATAAAGTTACCCGATCCGCAGGCAGAATCTTATCCACACCAAATGCTGGCACTATGCCTGGATTACGGTTTCGACACTGTTTACGTGTTGCACGCTGATGAAATGCGGGCGCTTGCCCCCTCCACACAATTATTTAACGAGTACGGTATCACCTTCCAAACCATTCATGATTAAGTATAGCGATATCGACCCGCGCATCAACGCTTTTGTTTTTGAGCTGGATAACGTGTTGTTTCCTGAAAAAGATTATTTATACCAAGTATATTACCTTTTTGCCGGATACCTGGAATATACCGAACTGCTGGATGCCAAGGTGCTGGTTAACCTGATGGTGAGTACCTATGAGCAAAGCGGTGCTTCGGCCGTATTTGACACGTTAAAGGAGCGTTTTAAAGTAGACGAGAAATACCGGTTTAATTTTGAGCATTTACACACTGCAGCGCAGATACCGCTGATGCTATACATAAATCCTGATATGTTAACGCTGTTGCAGGATATTGTGGTTGACCGTAAGCAGATTTTTATTTTAACCAACGGCAATCCGCAGCAGCAACTCAACAAAATAAAGCATACCGACTGGCAGGGACTGGAAAAATACCTGACTTGTTATTTTGCTGACGAAATTGCTCCCAAACCCGAGCCCGACGCCCTGCATTTTATCATTGAAAAGCACCATTTGCAACGCCGCGAAATGATGATGATTGGCGCATCGCAAAACGATGAGTTGTGCGCTGAGGCCGCCGGGGTTGACTATATTTCTGTATAGCTAAAACTATCTTCCGCCTTTGATAATTTATTGGTATATTGTCCGTTAAAGAAAAAATTATTGAATAGAGGATGAAGAGGATTTTTTACTTTTTTTTGCTGTTCGTTGTTGTTTTTGCATCATGTAAAAAAAACAATAATACTGACACAGGGTCAGGCCCAACAGCATCAAATGATGATTTATTAAAAGATTCGGTTTACATGTATGCGCAGGAAGAGTATCTGTGGAATGATGCTTTACCCGCGGCAAGCGTTTTTAACCCGAGGCAATACACCGGCAGTACTACCGTAGCTGCTTTGCAGGCTGAAGTTGATGCCTTATCACAAATTAAAATCAACCCGTCAACCGGTAAACCTTACGAGTACGATACGCAATATCCCGGTACATCAAAGTATTCTTACGTTGACCAAGGCCAGGCGGCTACATCTATTGGCGGAACCGGTGGTGATTTTGGTTTCTATGTGTTTTATCAAACCAGTTCCGATTTACGGGTAAGATACGTTATCCCTAATTCGCCGGCCGCAACAGCCGGTTTGGCGCGTGGGTATAAGGTTACTGCCATTAACGGTACTACCAACCTGGCTTACTCATCAAAAAACGACCCAATCATCACTTTCGTGGGTAATGCCCTGTCGGCTAACAGCATCACTTTAACTTTACAAAAACCCGATAACAGCACATTTACTACTACCATCAACAAAAGTACCTATACCATTAACCCGGTAATGAAGTATACTACCATTACTACATCAAGCGGTAAAAAAGTGGGTTACTTTGCTTTAAAATCGTTTACTACATTAGCTAATGCGCAGGCTAAAATAGATGAAGCTTTTAACAGCTTTATGGCTAACAATGTTACCGAAATGGTAGTTGATTTGCGTTACAACGGTGGCGGCGCGGTTGAAACCTCCCAGTACATCGCTAACTACTTAGTGCCATCAGCCAAAACTGGAACTTTGATGTACACCGAAAACTTCAACAGCAAATTGCAGAACGATATTTATCCTTTGCTGGCCAAAAAGTACAGGATTGATAAAGGTGATTTCAGCGTAGCCAACAATACTTTCAAATTTGCTAAAAAGGGTTCGCTTAACTTGAGCCGGGTATTTTTTATTGTCACCGGTGGTACAGCGTCAGCCAGCGAGTTATTGATTAACAACCTGAACCCTGTGATGAACGTGCAGATTATTGGTCAAACCTCGTATGGTAAACCGGTAGGCTTTTTTGGTATACCTCTGGGTAGCCGTTCTGAATATGACCTGTACCTGGCCGAATTTGAAAGCCGTAACTCGGCAGGCAAAGCCGATTTTTATCAGGGCATGATACCGGGCAGTAACTTTGCAGGCGTGATGGCCGATGATGATTATACCAAAGACTTTGGGGACCCGACTGAAGGCTTATTATCACGGGCGATAAACTACGTGGAGAAAGGGACCTTTGCTGTACCAACTTATCAAACCAATAGTTTGAATGATAGCCAGGTTAGCGACCGTGCCAAGGCTAACAGTTTATTAGACCAGAAATTGCATGAGTTTAAAGGGGCGATACACACCCGCGACCTGCAAGCCATACATTAATATTTGCTTAGTCGGCCAGTTGGCGCAAGTCAACTGGCACTACGCGCGAAATGCCTTGTTCAACCATAGTTACACCGTAAACAATATCGGTGCTGGCTATGGTTCTTTTATTATGCGATACGATGATGAATTGTGAGCTTGACGAGAATTTACGGATGATGTTGTTAAACTTGTCGATATTCGTGTCATCCAAAGGTGCATCCACCTCGTCAAATATACAGAAGGGGGCAGGCTTTAGTAGGTAAAGCGAAAACAGGATGGCCGTAGCGGTTAGTGTTTTTTCGCCGCCCGACAACTGATTGATGGATAATGGCCGCTTGCCTTTAGGCTTGGCAATAATGTCTATATCCGATTCCAAGGGGCTATTCGGGTCAGTCAAAATCAAATCGCATGAGTCTTCTTCATTAAACAATGAGCGGAATACTTTGATAAAGTTCTCGCGAACCAGCGTAAACGCCGCCATAAACTTCTCGCGGGCTGTATCATCAATTTCCTGGATGGTAGAAAGCAACGATGCCTTGGCTTCCATCAAATCTTTTTTCTGCGATTGGATAAACTCATAACGGTCGTTCATTTCCTTGAAGGCTTCGAGTGCCATAGGGTTAATGGCACCAAAATCATCCAGTTGTTTTTTGAGTTTTTCGGTACGTTCGCGTAAGTCTTGTTCGTTTTCTTCGGCTGGTATCTCCGTTTCCAGCAAATCGTTAATGTCGATGTTAAACTCTACAGCCAAGCGCTCCTTTAAGGCGTTTAACTCCAGTTTCAGGTTGTTGCGCTTATCTTTCAGGTCGTTTTCAATCACGTCGGCCTGGTCTTTTTGCCGGCGTAGCTGGGTGATGGAATTTTCTGTTTCAGTAATTTGTCCGCGTAAAGTGTAATATTCCTGCTCGGCGGTTCGGGTGGCCTGTTCCAGTTCTTCGCGCTGGCTATACATTTCCAGCAATTCATCGTCCGAAAAATCAGTTTGCTGCAAGGTTTCCATTAAGGCAGCCTGCACCTTTTCCATTTCGGCGGTATTGTTGCTTAGTCGCGCCTCCAGGCTATCCTGCTGCGTTTCGCGGTACTCCAGGTCTTTTACCAAACCGGATACTTTATTTTGCTGCTGATGAAAGCGGATGTTTTCCTGGTTATAGGCATTGCTTTGTACCGTGGTATACTCGTTCAGCTCGTTAAAGGCCTGCTGCTTATCCAGCAATAGGTCGCTTTGTATTTCTTTCTGCGTTTTTAATTCAGCTAACTGGGGCTGTAATTGATGCTCCTGGGCTTGTATGTCGCTTATTTTGCGGGCAATATCTTCTTTGCGGTTGCGGCTGTTGGTGATGAAAGTCTGGTACTGCTCCCGCCGGGTGGTTACGGTGATGAGTTCCGTGTGCAAGCGGTTAAGTTCTTGTTGCTTTTGTTGTATTTCGGACGCTCGTCCAGAGGCTTTCAGGGCCGTCAGTTTACTTTGCAGTGTTTCGATGCCGGATTTGTAAGCCGCTATCTGCTGCTCAAGCTGCCGTATTTCTTTGGCCAAGTTTTCGAGGTTTTTAGCCCGGCCTATCCGCTTGCCTTCGAATAAACCCACCGAGCCTCCGGCCATACTGAACACCGATTTGCTGAACCTACCGCTTTTGCCTAATAACACTGTTCCTTGCGGTACAGGTGTGTTGTTCAGGTCGCTTTCGCTGGCGTCATTTACCAGATACACATTGCGTAAAATGTAATTACACAAGGGGCGGTAACGGGCTTCGGTTTCTATAACCTGTAAGGCCGGTATCCAGCCCTCGGGTGCTGCTGTAGGCTCCAAGGCAGGTAAAGCCGTATAGTGTTTTAAAATGAAGAACTGAGCCCTTCCCCTGGATGCGTTACGCAACAGGTTGATGGCCTTGATGGCATTGTCATAATCTTCTACCACAAAGTAATTCATCAGCGGCTCCAGATAGTTCTCAATAGCTACGCGGTATTCCTCGCGGCAAAACAGGATGTCGCTGAATAGCGTGATATTCTTCGCCCAATCGGCATGCTTTTTCAAAAACCGGATGGATTCGGGAAAGCCTTCCAGGTTATCAACCAAACTCTTGGTCAGATTATATTCGTTCTGCTTAGCATCCAACTGACGGCTATGTTGCGATAGCTGCTCGCGGGTATCGGCAATGCTGGCTTCCGTTTCCTTTATCTGCAACTGCAACTGGCTTTCAAATTCTACGGCCAACCGGTGTTCATCTTTTGCGGTTTCGGTGCGATATTCAAGCTCGATGACCAACTGATTAAAATGCGATAACTCGACCTCGCGGCTGGCCGTGTCTTCCATATTACGCTGGCTTTCTTGCTCCAGGGCTTGTTGTTGTATGCGTAAAATGTCCAGTTCTTTTTCGGCCTGGTAAATCTGGTTTTGAAGCCTGTTGTTGATACTGGTCAGCTCATTCAGTTCGGCACGCGCTTCGGTTTGTTCTAAGCGTAACTCGTCGACGGCTTGTTTTAAGTCGGCAACCTTGCTGCGGATAATTTCCAGGTTTTCTTCTTCCTGCATTTTCTCCTCGCTCAACCGTTTGATGTTGTACAGTACATGGTTAAGCTGGTTGCGGTCGCGTTCCAGTTCCTCGGTAAGGCGGGCCTCTTTATCGCGCTGAAACTTGAGCTGCTCGTTTTTAATTTTCTTTTCGCTCTCGTAAGCCCGTATTTTGGCCACAAACTCGTTGGTAGCTTTTTGCTGAACCGACAGATTTTTCTCGCGGGTCAGGTTGTCCAGCTTTTGTTGCTGCAGGGCGGCCTCCAGGGTGTCAATTTTGGCAACTATCTCAAAGCGTTCTTCACGGTGCTTTTGTTCCTGCTCCTCAATACGTAACAATGAGTCGCTGAATGATGCAATACGAAACGAGGCCAGCATAATACTGAGCGATTTGTACTGTTCTTTCAGCCGATAATAGCGCTCTGTTTTTTTTGCCTGATTTTCGAGCGTTTTCAGGTTCTTCTCAATCTCAAAAAGTAAGTCCTGTACGCGCTCTAAATCAGCCTCAGTATCTTTAAGCTTGTTGAATGTTTGCTTTTTACGAAGCTTGTATTTAGAGATGCCAGACGCTTCTTCGAACAAATTACGGCGCGAACCCTCTTTGTTGGTAATAATTTCATCAATCATCTTGAGCTCGATGATTG
>CAXYKR010000450.1:0-3448 GCA_964277815.1 uncultured Mucilaginibacter sp.
AGTTTGTAGAGGGCGATGGCGAGGTAAGACCGGGAATACATTACGAGTTATCAGGTGGGCATACCCAATTTCACCAGGTGTTTTTGATAGAAGATAACGGCAAAAAATGCTTTTTCGGAGGAGACGAGTTACCTGAGCCGGAGCAATTACTACGAAAATTTGCGGCTAAATATGATTATGACGGGCGCAAAGCCATGAACCTGCGCGAAGAGTATGGCAAAAAAGCGGCCGACGAAAATTGGGCATGTTTATTTTATCATGCCAAGAGCGTAGCGGTAGGTAAAGTGAGTTACGATGGCGAAGTTTTTACCGTAACACCGGTTTAAGCAGTTTTCTCTACAGTAAAAAGTTCTTTTATTTTTTCGACGTTAAGAGGCTTCGAAATGAAGTTTTTTACCAGTGGATATGACTTAGCTTTGTTAATATCGTTGCTGAAAACTGAGGAAGAAATAATGTAAATTTTTGACTTTCCGAGCGGGTCTATCTCCAAACGCTTAAAATCTTCTAAAAACTCCCAGCCATTCATGATAGGCATGTTGATGTCGAGCAGGATGTAGTCGGGCAAGCTATTTGGGTCTTTAGCCTGCAGGTCCAGCAGTTTTTTGATAGCATAACTCCCATCCAGACAAGCGGTTATCTCAGTATATTCCAAAGCTTTCTTAATTAACTTTATCGAAATAAAGTTATTTATCTCATCATCGTCAACCAACAATATACTTATAGGTTTGGAGTTGCTAATCATATTCTAACTATACGAAAAATAATTGTAAAAAGTTTCATTCCTAAAAGTTCTGAAACAAAAAAATCCCAGCTTATGCGCTGGGATTTTCTTATACGGAAAAAAATATGATTAGTTAGCGGGTAGCAACTAAATTTATATTTAACAAAAATTCGTCATCGATGGCTTTGTCACCAAGGCTTTCAAAGAAGCTCTTAGAACCGTAACGGATGTCGTATTTAGTGCGGTCAACTTTTACGCCGTTAGCAGTAACGTTTAAGGTATTGCCAGCCATGGTATAAGTTGCAGGGAAAGTAACCGCGTTAGTTTTACCTTTAATGGTTAAGTTACCGGTAATATTTACTTTGTTACCACCAGCAGGTGTAATTTTAGTTGCCTGGAAAACAGCAGTTGGATATTTTTCTACACCAAAAAAATCTTCTGATTTTAAGTGGCCCATCAGTTTGCCTCTGCTATCGCCGTCAAGGTCGGTGTTTTCCATGCTGGTCATGTCAATAACAAATTTACCGCCAGTTGGTACTTTACCGTTAGTGGCAACTTCGCCAGAGGCAATTTTGATGGTACCTACGTGCTGACCGGTTACTTTTTTACCAGTCCATTCAATTTTGCTTTTCTGAGCATCCACTTTAAAAGTTACCGGGGCAACGGGCTTAAAAGCAACCAAGGCAACCGCCATAATTGCTACGAATAGTGTTGTAATCTTTTTCATGTCCTTGTGATTTCTGATGTAAATATAAATCAAAATAATACATGTTTAAACACCTATTATTTAATTTGCTTTTTTATGACAATTCGGGATATCATAGGTTATTATCATATGAAGTTTTTCCGTTTACTCCTTTTGATAACTGCGGCGATGTTTACAGCGCCGGCATTGGCGCAACATCAATCACCCGCCCAATTGTATCCGGGCTTATTTGAGCAGGTGCAAATGCAGCAGGTTTATACCGACGGGAAAACTTTCGTTGATGCCAAACCTAAAGCTGCGCCTGAGAATATCATGAATGTCTATCGAACAGAGCATACTAAACCAGGTTTTAACCTCAAAAATTTTGCTCACCGGTATTTTGACGTACCCGCAGCCAGCAGCACAGGTTACCGCAGTAATGTTGCTGCGGGTGCACGCAAGCATATTGACACTTTATGGCGGGTGCTGCAACATGTTGCTGATACCGTTAAGGGCACCTCGCTGTTACCCTTGCCTTATAATTATATAGTACCGGGCGGGCGTTTTAGAGAAATTTATTACTGGGACTCATATTTTACCATGCTGGGCCTGGCCGAAAGCAAGCGGTACGACTTGATAGAAAGTATGGTTAAAAATTTTGCCTACCTGATTGACCGGTACGGCCACATCCCGAACGGTAACCGTACATATTATTTGAGCCGTTCGCAGCCGCCTTTTTTTTCGCTGATGGTTGAACTGCTGGCCCAATATAAAGGCAAACAGGGTTTAATTACTTACCGCCCGCAGTTAATTAAAGAGTACCAGTACTGGATGCATGGCGCTGCCGCTTTAAAACCCGGTGCAGCCACTGAGCATGTTATACGCCTGGCCGACGGCAGTTTGCTAAACCGCTATTGGGACAGCAATAATACGCCTCGCGAAGAGTCGTATCGGGAAGATGTGTTGGCTGGCCGACAAACTACTCAAAAGCTACCTGACTTTTATCGTAACATACGCGCCGCTGCCGAGTCGGGTTGGGATTTTAGCAGCCGGTGGATGGCCGATGGCAAAACGCTTGCCGCCATTCAAACCACCAGTTTAGCCGCGGTTGATTTGAATAGTTTACTATATCATTTAGAAACGGTTATTGCCCGTTCGTATATCATAAGTGTTAATACCAAAATGGCAGCGTTTTATCAGCGTAAAGCCGCCTTACGTAAAGTAGCAGTATTAAAATATTGCTGGGATAGGATTAACGGTTGTTTTAAGGACTACCAGTGGCAGCGCAAAGCATTATCTAACCAGGTAAGCATTGCTATGATGTATCCATTATTTTTTAACATCGCCGATAAAGACCAAGCCGGAAAAGCGGTCGCTTTGGTACAAAAGCAATTTTTACAGCAAGGCGGTGTGGCTACCACCACCACGAACACCGGGCAGCAATGGGATGCCCCCAATGGTTGGGCGCCCTTGCAATATATTACAATTAAAGGTTTGCAGAATTATGGGTATTCACTATTGGCCAAAACCATTGCCCAGCGCTGGATGCAGCTCAACATCGCCTCTTTTAAACAAACAGGCAAGCTACTCGAAAAGTACGATGTGCAAAACGGCAGCGCCAAAGCCGGTGGCGGTGAGTACCCCTTGCAGGATGGTTTTGGATGGACCAACGGCGTGCTATTAAAGTTGATGAATGAGTTTAAGTAAATTGTAATATAAAGGCTTACTTCATTTTGCCACTTACAATCACCCATAGAAATTTATATCTTTGCGCCTCATTTCACGCTGTTTGCAGCAGTATCAATGTTTTATGGCAAAGTATAACACCCTACTGTATTATTGTTACTCAACAATAACTGAGGCGGAGCAATTTGCTGCCGACCATCTTAAATTTTGTAAAAGCTTAAGCTTAACTGGCCGCATTATAGTGGCTGATGAAGGACTAAACGGTACCGTTTCGGGCGCGCCCGAAGCTTGTAAAGCTTACATGGACGCGATTCATGCTGACGAGCGTTTTGCCGCAACCGATTTTAAAATAGATG